>JAXSOH010000005.1:42482-42801 GCA_037925805.1 Aquificaceae bacterium | reverse complement strand
GAGGGTAAACAAATTGGACTTGAGGAGGGTAAACAGATTGGGCTTAAAGAGGGTAGAAAAGAGGGTGAAATTATTGGTATTGAAAAGGGTAAACAAATTGGTATTGAAGAAGGACTTTTGAAGTCTGCACAGGAGATGGTTATAGCTATAATTGAGGGTAAACTTGGCTATGTGCCTGAGGATATAGCGAATAGGATAAGGAAAATAAAAGATGTAGAGTTTTTGAGATCTTTAGCCAAAAAGTTGGTTTCTGCTTCTGAGGATTTTATGCAGGTTTTGGCTATTGAACTGAAAATTTCATAACCTAATTCAAAAACTC
>JAXSOH010000005.1:25569-42419 GCA_037925805.1 Aquificaceae bacterium | reverse complement strand
GAGTTCCTGAAGATGTGGAAGTAAAGGTAAAGGGCATAAGAGACAGGGAATATTTAAATGCCTTGATAGAGAAGTTAATAAACTCTGGAGATGTTTTGGAGCTTTTGAAGGAGGAGAGACTTTTGAGTTGAGTTGTAATTGACAGAAAAGCACTATAGACAGCTTATTTAGGAAAGTAGGTTTATGAGAGGTATCTAACTTTATAATAACTTGCAACTTGGTTTATAATTTCTCCATGAAGCAGAAGGGTTTTACCCTAATAGAGCTTTTGGTGGTTATCATCATACTTGGCATTCTCGCTGCCATAGTGGTACCACGCATAACCGGTAGGGTAGACGAGGCAAAGATAGAGGCAACAAGAGTTCAGCTAAAGGCTATAAAGGATGCCCTTGAGCAGTATAAGTTAGACAACGGCTTTTATCCTACCACAGAGCAGGGACTTAAGGCTCTTGTGGAAAAGCCCACCACGCCTCCAGTGCCTACCCGTTGGAGACAGTATTTAGACAAACTGCCAAAGGATGCGTGGGATAGAGACCTTATATACATGTCCCCCGGTCTTGGAAGACCCTTTGAGCTTAGGTCTATGGGTGCTGATGGAAAGGAGGGCACAGAGGACGATATAGATGTTTGGAAATAGCATAGCAATACCTACAGTTCTTGGAACGGTTATAGGCATGGGTGTTTTGGTTATGATGTATGTGGACAAGAGAATAGAGACTATTGAAAAGAGAATGGATAGAGTGGAAAAAAACAATAGAGAAGAGCTCAGGGAGGTTCAAAGGAGGGTAGATAGGTTTGAGTCAGAGCTTAAAGCGAAGATAAGAGAGATAGGGCAGTTTCTTATGAGGCTCTTTGAGGTTCCAAAGGGTGAGGGAAAATAAGGGCTTTACACTTCTTGAGCTTATGGTAGCCATAGTTATCCTTGCAGTGGGCTTTTCTGTGGTCTTTGAGCTCCTGTCTAAGGCAAGGCTTGACTATACGCAAGCACAAACATTGCAAGAAGACCTCTTAGAGCTAAACAAGGCACTGGTGGAGGGCAAGACAGAAGGTCTCTTGGTGGAAAAAAGAACCTTGGAGGACTACCCAGAGGTGGAGGAGGTCTCTTATAGGCTTGGCTCTGCGGAGATACTTGTATATGAGCTAAGGCGATGAGGAAGGGCTTTACCCTTCTTGAGGTGCTTTTGGTTATTGCTCTTATGGGCGTTTTCTTTGGCGTGCTTTCTTATAGCTTTTATTCCTCTGCAAGGAACTCTTACCTTCTCCTTGAGTCTGCGGAGCTTACAAAGGAAGAAGCCTTGCTCTTTTGGAACCTGCAGAGAAAACTCACTGGTGCGAAAGACCTATACCTCAAAAAGGATGCCCTCTTTATGACCACCTCCGCAGGAGACTACTATCAAGGCATTGTAAAGTGTGCCTACATATACAAAGATGGCTGGCTTTACTATTACGAGTTTCCCTACCCCTACGGAGACATAGCCTTTTACGAGGAGGACAAGCTCGTAAAACTTGGCAGGTTTGGAGAGACAACCTTTAGAGCCTTCTTCAGCGGACAGTTTTTTGAGGAGTTTAAAGGTATACCTCAGTGGGTAGAACTTAGAATAAAGGACAAAGTTTTTAGCATAGCACCCTAATAGGTTAAAATTTATCTTTGATGTTAGTTTTGTCCCCAAGCCTTCTAATTTCCTTTGCTTTTCTTTTAGCTCTTTATAGCCTTTTGATAAACAACCAAAAGCACACCCCCCCAAAGCTCCATAGGGAAAAGGTGCAAACCCAGAGCCTTTTTGCAAGATTTGAAAGCCTGTATCCAAAAGAGGAAAAAAAAGAAGAGGAGAGCCTGCCTGCTATAAACCTGCTTGCAACTGCGGTTGGTTCTATTAACCTTGCTCTCGCTGATGTGAACGGGCAGACAAGAACTCTTAGAATAGGTTCTCAAGTGGGTAGCTATAAGGTGACAGCAATAGAGAGAAATTACATAACGCTCTCAAAGGGAGAAAACAAGATTGCAGTAGGCTTTAGGTTTGGTTCAGAGCAGGCACCACAGGTATCCTCCAGCACAGCTCCTTCTCAAACACTGCCAACTCCACAGGCAAGCAGAAGCCTTCAGACAGTGCTTCCAAGAGGCGAGCTGGAACGCATAACCGCAGACCCTGGGATAATGTTTAGGATGATAAGGCTTGTGCCTTTTGTGCAGGGTGGGAGGACAAGAGGTTTTCTCTTTGAGTGGGTGGAGCAGGGCAGTATCTTTGAAAGGGCTGGGATAAGGGCTGGTGATGTCTTGCTGTCTATAAACAACCAAGAAATAAGAAGTGGTGAAGATGCCTTTAGAATTTTGCAGGTGCTTAGGAACGAAAGCAGTATAAAATTGAACCTACAGAGAGGAGACGAGCTTATAGAGCTTTCCGTGAGGGTAGAATGATGAAAAGGCTTATTGCTTTTTTCTTACTACTTTTTGTTCTTGCTCCAGTTGGCTACACTCAAACCGCAGAGGAAGTCCAAAGACAGGCTCGTGAGCAAAAAAGGACAGGAAGAGTCCTTCTTAACTTTCAGAATGCGGATATTTCCCTTGTGGTCAAGTTTATGTCAGAGCTCACTGGCAAGAACATAGTGCTTGACCCCAATGTGAAGGGCAATATCACCATAAGCTCCGCAAGACCAGTAAGCCTTCAGCAAGCATGGGAGCTTTTTTTAATGTCCCTTACACTTCAGGGCTACGGTGTGGTGGAAGACAAAAACTTTGTAAGAATCTTACCCATAACCCAAGCAGTCCCACTTGCAGAGCCAAAAAAAGCCACCACTAGTGCGGACATAATCCTATACCTTTTTACCGCGGAAAACACGCAGGCAGTCCAGCTACAGCAAGCTATTCAGCCCTTTCTCTCTCCCTTTGCAAAGGTAGGCATCCACCCTCAGTCTAATACCCTAATAATCGCAGACACTGCAAGGAGCATAGAAAGATTAAAAGACATACTAAAAGAGCTTGATTCTCCACAAAAAAACCTCAAAGTAAAGCTCTATCCCCTCCAGAGGGCAAAATCAGAAAGTGTCCTTCAAAGTGTGCAGGCGGTCATTACCACACTACAGCAACAGACTGGCGTGCCGGGTGTAGCCACTGTAAGCAAGGATGCCAACGCCATTTTGGTGGTTGCTCGCGAAGATATGCATGCGGTGGTGGAGGAGGTCATAAAAACCATTGACCAGTCCACTCAGATAACAGAAGACAGGAGCTTTTATGTTTTGCCCCTTAAGTTTATCTCCGCAGAGGAGCTCCAAAAAAGCCTTCAGAGCCTTCTCTCTGGCACAAGCCCAGCGGTTGCACAACCCTCGCCACCACCTCAGCCACAACCTCAAGAAATAAGAGGGCTTGAGACCCCCCTTCAGAGAACCCAACCCCAACAACCCAGACAACCCCAGCCTATACCTGCCATCCAGACAAAAGAAGGCTTACGCATAGGCTTTGACAGAGGGACAAACTCGGTGCTTATATACGCCACGCCTCAAGAGTTTGAAGGGCTGAAGGCTCTTATAGAAAGGCTTGATGTGCGTAGAAGGCAGGTGCTTATAGCAGCGTCCATAGTGGAGATGTCTACAAGCAGGGCTTTTGATATTGGTGTGCGTTGGCAGGCACTGGGTTCAAAGGGTGGTGCAGGCTTTGGCGTGGGAAGTGCTCAAGACCTATACAGCTCCATACTTGCAGGGAACTTTGTTTTAGGCTTTATAAACAACGTGGGAAGGACTATAACCATAGGTGGTTCTACCCTCTTTTTCCCTGACCTCGTGCTTTTATTTTCTTTGCTTGAAAAGGGCACAGGCTTTAACCTTATTTCTAACCCCAAGGTTTTGACCCTTGACAACCAACCTGCGGAGATAAAGGTGGGTCAGGTTGTTCCCTTCGCCTCGGGAGTAAAGTTTGACATAAACGGACAGCCTGTGATAACCTACGACTACAAGGAGGTGGGGCTTGACCTAAAGATAACGCCTACCATATCAGAAAACAACCTAAGGCTTGTAATAGGACTTCAGGTTCAAGAAATAGTGGACTTTATAAGACCTCAGGTGGGTCAGCTCAGCTACGCAGTTCCCGTGACCTCCAACAGGCAGGTAAACTCCGACGTGGTGGTGGAAAAGGGACAGACCATAATAATAGGCGGGCTTGTAAGCACAAGGAGTATTAAAGGTCAGGAAGGCATACCAGGGCTCATGAATGTGCCACTTTTGGGAAGGCTCTTTAGAAGAGATACGCAAACAGAGGACAAGGTCTCTCTTTTTATCTTCATAACTCCCTACGTGGTAGAAAGTCCAGAGGAGCTTAGCAAGATAACACAAGAGCATCAAAAACTGGCGGAAGAGCTAAAAAAGCTCATGGATAAGCAGAGGAAGAATGAAAAGGATAATCCTTAAAGCCCTTTTTGTGGTGTTCTTTATAGCCCTTTTGACCCTTCTTACCCTGCCAAAATTCCTACTTCTTGACAAGGCATTATCCAGAGGCGGTTTGTATCTGACTGCGGAGAAGGTGGAGGAGGGTTTGACCTATATTAGCTTAAAGAAGGTAAACCTATATGACCAAAACTCAAGACTTGTAGCTTTTGACAGCCTTAGGATGTTTTTAAGCACTTCGGGAGTGCATATCTTGGGAGTGTGTGGGGGTGGAAGCATTCATCTAAACTGGTTTTTTGGCATAAAAAGGCTTAAGGCTCAAGACTTTTCCTGCCTAAAGGATGTGGAATCTCTTTCTGCGGAGCTTTCCTTTACCGATGGCATCTTTGGTAAGGTGCAGGTCAAGGGACTAAGCCTTGAGGGCATGAAGGTGGAGAGCCTCTCTCTTGATATGCGTGGTAGGGTCTTTACCGCAAGGGCTAAGGTTATGGGTTTTGAGCTTCTTGGAGATGGGCAGGTAGTTTTCAACCCCTCAGACCCATTAAAATCTAAAATAAACGGTCAGCTCTCTGGTGGTGGCATGAGCTTTAGCCTATCTGGCACATCAGAGAGACTACAGCTTAGGAGGTAGAAACATGGAAGTAAGGCTACTTGTAAACGGAAAAGAGGTAAGACTAAAGGACTTTCCTCAAAGGGTGCTTTATAATCTCATTGAGGGTTATGTGAAAAGCCTAAACCTCCAAGAAGAGCCAAGGCAAGTAGAGGTTCATGTTAGGCTCAAAGAGGACCATAGTAGAGACACTAACCTTTGAAGTAGCAGAGGAACAAGAAGGTCTTAGGCTTGACCAGTTTCTCTCTCAGGCTTACCCCGACTTTTCAAGGAGCTACCATCAAAGGCTCATAGAAGAGGGCTATGTGCTCGTGGATGGTCTTGAGACAAGAAAGCCTTCAAAGAGGCTAAAAAGGGCAAGCCAAATAACCCTGCTTATTCCAGAGCCAGAGCCTCTTGAGGTGCTCCCAGAAAACATCCCCATTGACATAGTTTACGAAGACCAGCATATTCTCGTGCTTATAAAACCCTGCGGTCTTGTGGTGCACCCATCCCCGGGATACACCTCTGGAACGCTTGTGAACGCACTTCTTTATCATGTTAAAAGCCTCTCCTCCATAGGTGGCGTGGAAAGACCGGGCATAGTCCACCGGCTTGACAAGAACACCATGGGACTTATGGTGGTTGCAAAGACCGACATGGCACACAGAAGCCTCGCAGAGCAGTTTAAAGAAAGAAAAGTGGAAAAGCTATACAAAGCCTTAGTAAAGGGTATTCCAAACTGGAGCTACAAGCTCATAGAAGCATCCATAGGAAGACACACAGAAGACAGAAAGAAGTTCACCATAAGAGAAGAGGGCAAGCCAGCCAAGAGCGAAGTCTGGCTTTTAAGAGCCTTTCCCCGTCAAAGTGTAAGCCTGCTTAAGGTAAAGATACACACAGGCAGGACACACCAGATAAGAGTGCACCTGTCTCATCTTGGCTTTCCCATCTTGGGAGACACCACCTATGGCTTTAAGAGAAGCTCCGTAGACAAAAGGCTACTCCAGACCCTTGGCGATTGCCACATGCTCCTTAGCTATCATCTCTCCTTTGAGCATCCCCAAACAGGGCAAAAGCTCACCTTTGAAATACAAGAGCCAGAACCCTTCAAAAGCACCTTAGCCCTCATAGAAAAGCTTGAAGAAGAGCTCTCTTAGTCTTTGCACCGCACCCTCTCCACCAAGAACCTGCCTTAGCCTCTTAAACTCAAGCCTTTGGCTTTCCTTCCAATCCTCCTTCAGCTCCGAGAAAAACCTACACAAAGCCTCTGGACTTTTCTGAACCATCTCGGGCACCACTTCCCTCTGGAGTATAAGGTTTGTGAGGGCTATGTTTTTTACCTTAACGAGAAGCCTTCCAAGAAGATAGGTTATGGGGCTTACCCTATAAAAGACCACATGAGGAGAGTCCAAAAGGCTTGCCTCAAGCTCCGCAGTGCCACTGGCAAGAAGCGTAAAATCCGCATAAGCCATAGTGTTATAAGAAGCCCTATCCAAGTCCTTGTTGGTTATGACCCTTATTGGAAAGCCTGCAAACTCTCTCTCTAAGAAATCTCTAAAAGCCTCAAAGGTAGGAACAACCATAGGCTTTTCCACCCTCAGACATCTTAGCACCTCCTTCAGATAAGGCACATGCCTTTTTATCTCACTCCAGCGACTTCCCGGAAGCAAAGCCACATAGTCCTCAAAGCCAAGAAAACTCCTCATAGCCTCCCTGCTTAGGCTTGGCTTTGCCAAATCCACAAGAGGATGCCCCACAAAATGCACCCTAAAGCCATCCCTTGCGTATTTTCTGTAAAAGTCCACCTCAAAGGGAAGTATCACAACAAGATGGTCTACAAGCTCCGATATTAGCCTTGCCCTGCCCTCCTTCCAAGCCCAAACCTGCGGAGAGATAAAGTAGATAATTTTCCTCACCTTCCCCTTAGCCCTCTTGAGAAGTGGCAAATTAAAGGCAGGAGCATCACACAAAAGGAGAACATCCACTTCAGGAAGAAGAGCCTCTATCTGTCTCCAAAGCTTGTAAACCCTTGGAATTTTTGGAAGAGCCTCCACAATACCCACCACAGAAAGCTCCTCTATGCGTGCAAGGCTTTTAAAGCCCAAAGACTCTAACCTCTCATCGGTTATGCCAATAAACTCCACACCCCCAAAATCCTTGAAAATCTCATATACATAATTGCTTGCAGACCTCTCCCCCAGAGAAACAAAAACCCTCATTCAACCTTTGCAAAAGCCCCAAAGAGCCCTTCACCCTTCCTCTCTATCCTAACCCTCACACCATCCAACCTTACAAAAAAGGCATAGGAAACCTCCACCCTACCAGAGCTCCTCACGCTTACATACCTCTCCGCCCAGCAGTCCTCCAAAGCATTCCTAAAGGTCGCCTTCAAATAAGCCCCATCATGATGCTCCATAATCTCTGTATAGACCACCTCCATGTAGTTATTCTCCTCCACCGCAGACCTCCACAAGCCCTCAAGCCCATCCTCAGAAAACTCAAAGGACACACCAAACTCCAAATCCTCTGGGTCCACATCCTCAAGATACTCCTCTACCTTTGCCCTAAACACACCACAAAGTTCCCTTACCTTATCAAGCGAGGTCTGTCTGTAGGTTTCGTCTATGGGCATAGAATTATGATAACATTAAAATAGCAGTGGTTGGATACCTAAGAGAGTTGTTTAATCCCAAAAGGCAGGAAAAGGTCTTAGAGGCGGTAGTAAAGTCTTCCTTTATAAACCTAATTGCCCGTGGCTTTGGCTACTTTAGGTCTGTTGCCATAGCAGTCCTTCTTGGCTTTAGCTACCAAACAGACGCCTTTTTTATGGCACTTTCTCTTATGGGTATATTCCTTATATTCGTGGATGTCTTTGATTCCATAGGGGTTCCTGAGCTTGTTCGTGCAAGACTGAGGTCAGAAGAAGAGTTCAAAAGAATTGCAGGTCTTCTCTTTACTTTTACCTTTACCATATCCATAGCCATAACACTCTTGGCACTTCTATTGATGCCCTTTGTTCTGAAAATTCCAGCAGGTTTTTCTGAAAAAGCCCTGCAGGCAACAGGGGTCTCCTATCTTATTCTTCTGCCTTATCTGTTCTTTAATTTCTACTTTCACCACTTTGGAGCAGTTCTTAGAAGTCAGAGAAAGTTTACCGCTTACTTTGTGGGGGAGTTTACAATATCCATTACCCTTTTTACTTCTACCCTTCTCGGGCTTCTATTTTACAAAGACTACAAAATACTTCCTATAGTAGCATCCCTGTCAAACTCCATAGGAGCTATCTACATGCTATACGCAGGAAGAGAATACATCCACTTTCGCCTCTTTTATAACGAAACCACAAAAAGACTTCTCTCTCATTTCCTACAACTCCTTGCAGTTTATGGAGTTTTTCACCTCTACATACTCGTTGACAGAGCCTTTGCCTCTTTTCTTGGAGAGAAAAATGTTTCTGCTTTATACTACGGTCTCTTGCTTGCATCCGCACCGAGGGGAGTTCTAAAGTTTGAAAACATAGCCATAACTTCTCTTTCTGAGTCTCAAGGTTCCATTAAGAAGTTGGACTTTTACATAAAGAAGCTACTTCTTTTGACCCTACCTATATCCGTCTTTCTTCTCCTATTTTCACCCATAGTGGTTAAACTCTTCTTCGGCTATGGAGCTTTTTCAAGGGTGGATGTGGAATTTACCGCAACAGCTCTTAGGTTTTATGCCCTTTCCTTGCCCTTCATGTTCTTTTGGCCCCTCATATACAGGGTATTCCAGATAAGAGGCAGGCTTTTGCCTGTGGGAGTTGTGGGTGTAATAGGTGTAGTGGCTAACGCCCTTTTTAATTATCTCTTTGTCTTTGTCCTCAATTTAGGTATTGCAGGCATATGCCTTGGCACTTTCTTTGCATATGTGTTTATTTGCATTCTTGGATATTTTATGCTAAGATATTATGACAAGAGAGCTTGGGGATGAAGATGCTTAGATGTCCTGTCTGCCAGAGTGAGAAAGATGAAAGGTCTTTTATTGAGACCTACGTCTCTTCCTTTAATAACCAAGAGTATAAACTCTATCACTGTGAAACTTGCGACCTTCAGTGGTGGGAGCCTCTCAATAGAATTGAATTATATAGGAGGTGTTAGCAAATGAAGGTTGTCATACTGGCAGGAGGAATGGGAACAAGGTTAAAAGAAGAGACAGAATTTAAGCCAAAGCCATTGGTAACTATCGGAGGCAAACCGATCCTTTGGCATATTATGAAAATATATTCTAAATTTGGCTATAATGACTTTATAATAGCTCTTGGATACAAGGGTTGGATGATAAAGGAGTATTTTTATAATTACGCTATACACAACAGGAATTTCACAATTGATGTTAAAAGTGGGCAAATAATTTTTCATGATGGCTTAGAAGAAGATTGGAAGGTTACGCTTGTTGACACTGGTGAAATGGCATTAAAGGGCGCTAGAATAAAAAGGATAGAAAGATTTATTCCTCTGGAACATGAAAATTTTATGGTGACTTATGGAGATGGAGTAGCGAACATAGATATAAACAAACTTTTAGAGTTTCATCTGAGCCATGGAAAGATAGCAACATTAACAGGTGTTAGACCTATAGCAAGATTTGGGGAATTAGAAATTGAAGGAAATAAAGTAGTAAATTTTTCTGAAAAACCTCAAACAACAGGTAATTATATAAACGGCGGTTTTTTTGTTTTTAGAAGAGAAATTTTTAATTATCTATATGATATGGACGATTGTGACCTTGAGTATGGAACTCTTGAAAGACTTGCTTCAGAGGGTCAGCTGATGGTTTATAAACATGACGATTTTTGGTATTGTGTTGATACTATTAGAGATTTAGAATATCTTAATAGATTGTACGCTAAAGGTGAGGCAAAATGGATAATGTGGTAGGAATCAGTTATGATAATCTTTTTGATGGAATTTATAAAAATTTACCTGTTTTAGTGACTGGGCACACTGGGTTTAAAGGCTCATGGTTAACATTAGTTTTATCTAAGTTGGGTGCCAATGTATTAGGTTATTCTTTGCCTCCACCATCTAACCCTAACCATTTTGAGTTGATTTCTAACAATTTAAGAGTAACTTCTGTTATTGGAGATATAAGAGATAGAAAATTTTTTATGAATATTGTAGATCAATTCCAACCAAGAATAATATTTCATTTAGCAGCACAACCATATGTAAGAAAATCTTATATTGAACCAGTTTATACTTATGAAACGAATGTTATAGGAACATTAAACGTATTAGAAGCGGTGAGACAAGTTAAAAGTATTGAAGCAGCTGTTATAATTACAACAGACAAGTGCTATGAAAATAAAGAGTGGCTTTGGAGTTATAGAGAAATTGATGCATTAGGTGGAAAAGACCCATATAGTTCTTCAAAAGCGTGTGCAGAAATACTTACCAGATCCTATAGAGAATCTTTTTTCCCGCTGGATATGTATAAAATTTCGCATAATAAGTTAGTCGCTACATGTAGAGCAGGAAATGTTATAGGCGGTGGTGATTGGGGAGAGGATAGGTTAATTCCTGATATAGTTAGAGCTATAAATTCTAAAGACAGAGTTTTGTATATTAGAAATCCAGAGGCAATAAGACCATGGCAACATGTTCTTGATGTTACTTTTGGATACCTGCTACTTGGACAGAAACTTCTTGAAGGGAAGAAAGAGTTTGCAGACGCGTGGAACTTCTCAATACAGGATCAGGATGTAAAGGTTATGGAGATTGTAGATTTATTTAGAAAGTTTTGGACTGATTTTCAAATTAAAATAACTAATAACGAAAAATTCTTAGAGCATGGGATTTTGAAATTAGATAGCTCAAAGGCAAGAATACTACTCGGATGGAACCCTGTATGGAATATATCTGAAGCCATAAGAAGAACATTAGAATGGTATAGGGCTTATTATGAGAATGGAGATGTATTGAGTGAATATGATTTAGAGGCTTACGTGATAAAGTTAATGAAAGGAGGAGATAGATATGAGAAATCCTGAGGAAATAAAAAATGAAATCATAAAGTTAGTAAAAGAATATTATGAGATATACCATAAACCTAAACTCTTTAAAGAATTTATCTCAGGAAATGATTATATACCTTATGCAGGTAGGTTTTTTGATGATGAGGAGCTTACAAATCTTATAGATGCATCTCTTGAGTTTTGGTTAACATCTGGAAGATATACGGAAGAGTTTGAAAAGTTACTGGCAGATTTTTTAGGAGTTAAGTATGCTTTTATGGTAAACTCAGGTTCTTCTGCAAATCTCTTAGCGTTTATGACATTGACTTCTTATCAACTTGGTGATAGGAGAATAATGAGAGGAGATGAGATTATTACAGTGGCTGCAGGGTTCCCTACTACAATATCTCCTATTGTCCAGTACGGTGCTATTCCAGTTTTTGTTGATGTTGATATACCAACATATAATATAAATGTTGATATGCTTGAAGAAGCCTTATCTGAGAAAACAAAAGCGGTATTTTTAGCACATACACTTGGTAATCCTTTTGATATTAAAGTTATCAAAGATTTTTGTAAAAAGCATGATTTATGGTTGATAGAGGATAATTGTGATGCTCTTGGTTCAAGATATTTTTATGACGGTGAATGGAGGTATACAGGAACTTTTGGAGATATTGGAACTTCAAGTTTTTATCCAGCACATCACATAACTACCGGTGAAGGTGGAGCGGTATATACTAACGATAAGAAGCTTAAAAATATTATGCTTTCCTTAAGAGACTGGGGAAGAGCTTGCTGGTGTCCATCAGGTAAAGATAATTCCTGTGGTAAGAGATTTTCATGGCAGCTTGGAGAGTTACCTTATGGATATGACCATAAATATACTTATTCTCATCTTGGATATAACTTAAAAGCTACAGATTTGCAGGCATCTATAGGTTGTGCTCAGATTAAGAAGTTACCAAAATTCGTAGAAATAAGAAAAAGAAATTGGAAACTTTTGAGAGAAGCTCTTTCAGATTTAGAGGATATTTTCATTTTGCCGGAAGCAACAGAGAATTCTGATCCGTCATGGTTTGGATTTGTCTTAACGCTTAGAGATGATTGTGGATTTTCAAGAAGTGATATAGTAAAATTCTTGGAAATGAACAAGATACAAACAAGACTTCTATTTGCTGGCAATATAATAAAACATCCCGCTTTTGATGAGTTTAGGGGAGATATGACTAAATATAGAGTGGTTGGAGAGCTAAGGAATACAGATAAAATTCTCAAAGATACATTTTGGATAGGCGTTGCTCCTCACATAAGAGAAGAAATGATAGAATATATTGTAGATAAAATTAAGGAGTTTGTTAAAAATGGACGCAGAAGTTAAGGAAACATCTATACCAGGTTGTTTTGAAATAATACCTAAAGTTTTTAGAGATGAGAGAGGTATATTTGTAAAAACCTTTAGTTATAGCTTCTTTAAAAAGTATGGATTAAACACAGATTTTAAGGAACAATTCTTTTCCATTTCTCGGAAGGATGTTGTGAGGGGTCTACACTTTCAACTACCTCCAATGGATCACGATAAACTGGTTTATTGCATCTATGGCGAGGCTTTTGATGTAGTTGTAGATTTAAGAGTTGGTTCTCCAACATATGGAAAATATCAAACTTTTATCCTGTCAGGAGAGAAATCAAATATGCTATATATTCCAAAAGGTTTAGCTCATGGCTTTTGTGCCCTTTCCGATAAGGTAATTATGTTATACGCTGTTAGTGTTGAATATTCTCCAGAACATGACTCTGGCATACTTTGGAATTCAATGGACATCCCATGGCCTTGTAAAAATGTAATCGTATCTGAGAAAGATTCTAAATTGACACCTTTCGATAAGTTTAAAAGCCCTTTTATATATAACCAAGGAGATAATAATGAATAAAGTCCTCGTAACAGGTGCCACGGGGTTTGTAGGTTCTAATCTTATTAGGTATTTAATTAATAAGCAGTGCAAAGTTTTTGCATTAGTTAGGCCAACTTCAAAAGTAGATGAACTTGTTAGAAATGGTGTAGAAATAATAAATTTTGATGGAAATATAAATTCGCTAATTAATTCACTTAAATCTATAAAACCTGATATAGTTTTTCACTTGGCATCTCTGTTTATAACGGAGCATACTCCCAATCAAGTAGTCGACTTAGTTAATAGTAATATCTTATTTCCCACAATTTTAGTTGAAGCTATGGTTAATGTTGGCGTTCAAAATTTTGTGAATATTGGAACCATCTGGCAACACTATAAGCATGATTGTCAAGAATATTTACCAGTAAATCTATACAGTGCAACAAAGCAGGCATTTATAGATATGCTAAAGTATTATATCGATGCGTTTGGATTAAGAGTTATAACTTTGAAGCTTTCCGATACATATGGACCTAATGATAGTAGGAAGAAGTTATTAAATCTGCTTAAGGAGGTTCATTTATATGGAACTGAAATTGCATTATCTCCCGGTGAGCAAATGATTGACTTAGTTTATATTAGTGATGTTGTTAGAGCTATATACATGGCTGGCATGAGGTTATTGGAATTGGAAGATATAATCTATGAAGAGTATTCTGTTGACACAAAACAACCTATTAAAGTTCGTGATTTAGTAAAACTTTATGAAGAGATAGCGGGTGTTAATCTTAACATAAAAATAGGAGCAAAGCCATATAGAAAAAGGGAAGTTTTCATACCTTGGAACATGGGGAAATGGCTTCCCAATTGGGAGCCACAAATATCTCTAAGACAAGGTTTAAAAAAGTTTATAGAAAGTTATACAAAACAAGAGGAGGATGTAGTAAATGGATTATAATCCAAAGGTTTCAATCATAATACCGACTTATAACAGAGCTCAATATTTAGGGCAAGCTATAAAAAGTGCATTAAACCAAGATTATCCAAACAAAGAAATCATTGTTTCAGATAATGCATCAACAGATAATACTTTTGAAGTTGTAAAACAATTTATGAATTATCCAGAGTTTAAATATTTTAGAAATGAAACTAATATAGGAATGGTTCCAAATTGGAGAAAGGCATTATATGAATATGCAACTGGTGAATATGCCATAATCCTTAGCGATGATGACTTTTTTGTTGATAAATCATATATATCAAAGGCTATCAAGCTATTTAGAGAGAACCCTACCTTAGGGTTGGTTCATGCTAATCAGATAATTTTATATGAAAAAGAAGGTTTTGCTTTTAAAACTTCGTATCAACTTCCAAGCATCATAGATGGCAGAGAATATTTCTTTAATTTTGAATTGAATTATCCTGGTCCTGCTTTTTGCACTACTATATTTAATACAGAATTAGCCAAAAAATTAGAAGCGTTTTTGGAAGAAAATCCATCAACAGATTTTTTACTTTGGCTGAAAATGATGTTGTTTTCAGATGTAGGTTTTATAAAGAATGTAGTTGCTGTTTATAGAAAACATAGGAATAATATAAGTAGTAATATGGATCTTAATATTCATCTAAAAAACCTTATTACCTTTACAAAACCAGCAGAGATGGCAAAACAACTTGGTTTGGATAATATGTTAATTGAAAATTGGAAAGAAAAATTAGTGAAAAGTTACATTGTTCATAGTTTACGAATTCCTGATTTGCTAAAAGTTTATAATAAATATGATATAATGCTTTCACAAATACTAAAAAGAGTTTTCAAGGAATTAATAAAATATACTATTGTTTTCTTTATTGGTTATAAAAACTTTTATCTTGTGAAAGAGAGTATATATGAAAAATTTTATGGCAAAAAATTAAATTATTCAGTGGTTAGAGACAAAGATTACATTGCAAAGCTTCTATCAGGAGGGATATAAATTGATGATTTCGCTGCTCTCTTTCCTTTGCACAAAAATACTAATAGGTATAACATAACCATGGCAAAAGCCATATTTATTCCATCAATTGGAACAGGCGGTGCGCAAAGGGTAACAGTGAACTTGATAAAGAAGCTAAACTTTGACTACCTAATTCTATTGGATGATACACACATAGCTTATCCCATCCCCTTGCCTAAGGAAAGAATAATATCTATTAAATCACCTGCATCTCAAAGTTTGATTAAAAAATTTATTAACCTGCCTGTAAGGTATTTCAGATTAAAAAGGGTTAAATCTAAATACAAAATCACAATGTGTTTAAGCTTACTTGAACCTGCAAATTTTTTGAATGTTATAACAAAAGACAGAGATAAGGTTATTTTATCCTTCCGTTCCCATTATTCGCAACAGTTTTCAGAGGATCCTTTTTTAGGTAATGGTTTAAGAAGAGTTATTATAAAGTTTTTTTATAGAATTATGTTTAAAACTATGTATAACAAAAGTGATATCATGGTGGCTATATCAAAAGTAGCAAGGAAAGACCTAATAGAAAACTTTGGATTATCTGAGGATAAATTAGTAGTCATTTACAATCCCATATTTATAGATGAACTTAAGGAGCTTTCCAAAGAGCCTTTAGGAGAATACGAAACCGTTTTCAATAATCCAGTTCTAATAACTGTTGGAAGCCTAACCAAACCAAAAGGTCAGTGGTATCTGTTAAGGATATTCAAGGAACTAAAAAAGGAATTCCCAGAGCTAAAACTCCTTATTCTTGGAGAGGGAGAGTTAAAGGAATATCTAACTGGTCTTTCAAAGGACTTAGGACTAAAGACCTATGTATGGGACAAAGACCAATTGTCTGAGAATTTTGATGTTTATTTTCTTGGCTTTCAGAAAAATCCCTTTAAGTTTGTAGCAAGGTCAAGGCTATTTGTTTTTCCATCCTTGTGGGAAGGTTTTCCAAATGCCTTGGCAGAAGCCATGGCTTGTGGGACTGCGGTAGTTTCTGCTGACTGTAGGTCTGGACCAAGGGAGATATTAGCACCAAATACGGACTTTGAGTATCAAACCAAAGAGCCAGAGTATGCAGAGTATGGTATACTTATGCCTGTCTTTGAGGTAAAATATAAGAGGGCTGATGAGCCTTTGGATAGGGTGGAAAGGATGTGGGTGGAAACTTTGAGAGAATTGCTAAGGAGAGAGGAGTTAATAGAGTTGTATAGACATAAAGCTTTGCAAAGGGCATTGGATTTTGATATAGAGAAGATAGCTGAAGAGTGGAAAAAGGTTTTAAGGGAGGTTTTATAATGACTGATAAGAAGGAAAAGGCTATAAGAGAAAGAATATATCCTAAAGTATGGGATGCCACATTTTTGTTAACATATAATAATATAAAGGTCTTTCGTGATCTTATAGAGCATTTAGATAAAACAAAAAAGATTAGAATATTGGACATAGGATGTGGATATAAACCATATAAACGATTATTTGATGAAAAAGGCTTTAATTTTGAATATATAGGAGTGGATTTTGATGAACACTCTGAAGCAGATTTTGTGTTGGATATGAATAAAGATAAATTACCTTTTGAGGATTCTTCTTTTGACCTAATAATTATATCGGAGGTTTTAGAGCATCTATATAATCCATTTAATGCTATTAATGAGGCAGTAAGAGTTTTACGAAAAGATGGTCTACTTTACGTATCAACACCTTTTGTTTTCAATTACCATGGAACTCCTTATGATTTTTATAGATATACTGAATTTTTCTATAAGAAAATTTCAGGAGAATTGTCATTAGAAATAGTGGAAACAAAGAAAAGTTGTAGCTTTTTTACTACTCCTGTTTTTACAACTAATATTCTTATTGACAACATATTTTCTAAGTTTAAACATAAAGCCTTTTCCTATCCTTTACTGACTTTTTTAAATATCTTGGCTTTTGCTATTGATAGCATTTTATTAAAATTTGGAGAAAAACTTGGCATAAGAGAAAAGATGCAATATATGAATTGT
>JAXSOH010000005.1:0-25559 GCA_037925805.1 Aquificaceae bacterium | reverse complement strand
AATAGCAATATATAATCATAGTAGAAGCTCTGTTTATTGGGAAAAAATTAAAGAATTTTACAACCGACATAGACTTCTTCAGCCTATCCTTGGACTATTATATGGCTCATATACCGCTTTAGGACATGCTCTAAGAAGGAAAACTTTGAATTTATACAGAGAGAGAGGAATGCACGTATTTTATGACGCTATTGATTGGATAGGAGGCTATCCTTATGAATATGCTTGTTTTGAAGAAATAAAAAACTTTGTTGAAAATCTTGGATTTTCTTTGATAAAAGCACCAACTCAACTTCCATGTGAGAAAAACTATGAGTTTAATTCTTTCTTTCATAAAACTTTTAGCATTTTAAGGGCTGCAAATTCCGGGTGTAATGAATTCGTGTTCAAAAAATGTGTAGAATAGCAGGCTTTTGGGATTTTAACTTCAAAGACCAATACAACCTTGAAGAAACTGCCATAAGGATGAGAGACTCTCTATCTCATGGTGGTCCAGATGATGCTGGGCTATATGTGGACTTGTCTTTGGGGCTTGCCTTAAGCCATAGGAGGCTTTCTATCTTAGACCTTTCTCCTCTTGGGCATCAGCCAATGGAGTTTGAAAACTTGGTTATAACCTACAATGGGGAAGTCTATAACTTTCAGGAAATAAGAAAAGAGCTTGAAAGGAAAGGTTATAGCTTTGTATCTAACTCCGACACAGAGGTTATCCTAAAGGCTTTTCATAGGTGGGGCTTTGATGCGGTTTACAAGTTTAGAGGTATGTTTGCCTTTGCTATCTTTGATAAGGCGAACAAAAGGCTAATTTTGTGTAGAGATAGAATAGGTGTAAAGCCTCTTTATTACTACTACAAAGATGGGCTTTTTATGTTTGCTTCGGAGCTCAAGGCTTTTCACTTTCATCCCAAGTTTCAAAAGGAGCTTGAGCTGTCCGCTTTAGCCCTGTTTCTCCAGTATGGATATATAACCTCTCCATACAGCATATTTAAGCATACCTACAAGTTAGAGCCAGGTCATTTTCTTATTTTAAACTCCAAAGGTGAACTATCTTTGCAAAAGTATTGGGATATAGAGGAGCATTTTAGAAAAGAGGAGTTTTCTGACCTTTCTGAAGAGGAAATAGCCCAGGGGCTTGAGGAGCTTTTGATTGAGAGCTTTAAACTTAGGCTTGTCTCTGATGTGCCAGTGGGTCTTTTCCTAAGTGGTGGCATAGATAGTTCCACTGTTTGTGCCCTTTTGCAAAGGCAAGTGAGCAAGCCTTTAAAGACCTTTACCATAGGCTTTTATGAAAAAGACTATAACGAAGCGGAATATGCCAAAAAGATAGCCCAATATCTTGGCACAGACCACACAGAGCTTTATTGCACACCAATAGAGGCTTTTGAGATAATTCCTAAGCTACCTGAAATTTACGATGAGCCCTTTGGAGATTCCTCTGCCATACCTACCTACCTTGTGTCTCAATTGGCAAGAAGTCAAGTCAAAGTTAGCCTATCTGCAGACGGAGGAGATGAGCAGTTTTGTGGATATACAAGATACTGGATAGTGGGAGAGAGAATAAGAAGATTGGAAAAACTACCTATGCTGGGTATTTTTAGCCAAGTTTTGAAACTTATAAATCCAGACTTAGCGGTAAGTCTTTATAAGCTCTTTAGTCCTGTACTTCCTAAATGGACTAATTTTAGGGACAAGTTTATAAAACTAAGGAATGTATTGAGTGCAAAATCTCCGAAGGAGCAGTATGATATTGCAAACAAGTACTTTCTCATAGAAGACCTTAAAAGTCTTGGTTTAGAAACTTTAATAGAAAGCCAAACCTTTAGGATAAACTCATCCACTATGTTAGAACCTATGAAATACATGATGCTTTATGACCTAAAGACCTATCTACCTGATGATATACTGGTAAAAGTAGACAGAGCTACCATGAGTGTAGCCCTTGAGGGAAGAGAACCTTTTTTAGACCACAAAGTAGTAGAGTTTACTTCCAAAATACCAGTGAGCCTGAAATATAGAAATGGCATAAGTAAATACATATTGAGAAAAATATTATACAAATATGTGCCAAAAGAACTAATAGAGCGCCCTAAAATGGGATTTGGTGTGCCTATATATGAGTGGTTTAAAGGGGAACTCAAAGGTTTATACTTAGAGTATCTATCAAAGGAAAGAATTAAAAAGGAAGGTATATTTAATTCAGAGGAAGTGGACAAACTTCTAAGGGGGTATTTAGAAAACAAAGGTGTTAACCATAATAAGCTATGGTTTCTGTTTATATTTCAACTTTGGAAAGAGAGATGGTTTGGGGGTTAGCAAATAATGTCAGTTTATTGGCTTATGTTTCTTACTTCTGCTTTATTAGCACTCTCTCCGATAAATAGTAATGTTTTCAAACTTCTCAGGGTTTATTTGTTTATCTTAGTGTTCATAACTTTTACTCTAATAATAGGTTTAAGGCATGAAGTTGGCGGTGATTGGGAAGCATACTTAAACTACTACATAGTTTCTACCTATTCTTCAATTGGTGAAATTTCTTTAATATTTTCAGATATAGGATACGGCATAGTTAATTGGTTTTCTGCTCAAATTAATGGAGATATATATTTAGTTAATACAATATGCGGTGCAATATTCATGGCTGGTTTAATAATCTTTTCTAAGCAACAACCTTTACCATGGCTTGCCTTAACCGTAGCTGTTCCATATATGGTTATAGTTGTTGCGATGGGATATACTCGTCAAAGTGTAGCTATCGGATTTGAATTGATGGCTTTGTCTAGTTTGATAAAAAGCGATATGAAAAAAGCTGTGTTTTTTGTCATACTTGGAACTCTTTTTCACAAAACTGCTATTATATTATTACCTCTTATTCTACTAAGTGAATATTTAATAAGACACAAAAAATCTATTTTAAGTATCGTATTAGTGGCTCTCGTTTTTACATTAGGGCTTATGTTTCTATATGAAAGAATTGAAGGGCTATTTTCTGTGTATATAACTCAAAAACTTGTATCTTCTGAAGGTGGGCTTATAAGAATAATTATGAATGCTATCCCTGCTTTAATAATCTTAGTATTTAGTAAAAAACTATCCAATAATAGAAACGAAAGAATATTATTCAACCTACTCTCTATAATTTCCTTGTTAAGTATTCCATTAGTTTTTTCCTTTTCTACAGCTGTTGATAGAATGGCGCTGTATTTAACACCTGTCCAGATATATGCTTTTTCAAGAATTCATAGGTTGTTCTCAGATAATATACAAAAAATTATCGCTATACTTACAATTATGCTTTATTATGGCATGGCTCTATTTGTATGGCTGAATTTTGCGATACATTCTCCGTTTTGGATACCTTATAAATTTTACCCTTTAGTGGAATAAAATTTTGTCATGGATATATTATGCTATACGAAAGGGGCTAATTAAAAATGGAGAATGTAGGAGGAATGAAAACTAAGCGTAGAATAGTTTTTGTCTCCAACACATCCTTTTCTCTATATAACTTCAGACTTGGTCTCATGAGAAGATTAAAGGAATTGGGATATGACATAGTCTGCGTTGCACCAGTAGATGATTACACAGAATATCTTAAAGGAGAATTTTCCTTTTATCCGCTTAAAAATCTTGACAGAAAGGGGAAAAATCCGATAAATGACTTTAAACTTTTTCTTGAGTTTCTCAGTTTATACCGCAAGATAAAACCAGACTTAGTTATAAACTATACAATAAAACCTAACATTTATAGTTCCATTGCTTCTGGAATTTTAGGAATCCCATCTATCAGTGTAGTCACAGGGCTTGGCTACGTGTTTTTAAGAGGTGGACTACTTGAAAAATTAGTTAGGGTTTTATACAAAATGTCATTTAAATTTAATAAGTTCGTTATAGTGCAAAACTCTGAGAACTATAGAGTAGTGAAACACATATCAGGTAATGCAGAAAATGTAATCCTAATAGAGAGTTCTGGTGTAAATACTGACTATTTTTCTCCTGCAATTTGTGAAAAATATGAGAGAAAGGAAGGAAAAACCGTATTCCTATTCATAGGACGATTTCTAAAAGACAAAGGAATTATTGAGCTTATTGAAGCTGGAAAAGTCTTATGGCGAGAAAGAAAAGACTTTGAAATATGGCTTCTTGGTGGTATAGACAATGGCAATCCTCAGTCCCTGCGTGAGGAAGATATAAACAACATAAAAAAGTATGAATTTGTAAAAGTTTTGTCCTTTTCCAAAGATGTGAGACCATTAATTTGTCAGGCGGACTGTGTTGTTCTTCCTTCTTACAGGGAAGGCGTTCCAAGAAGTTTACTTGAAGCCATGAGTATGGCAAAACCTATAATTACTACCACAAGCCCTGGATGCATGGATGTTTGTGAGAATGGTGTGAATGGATTTCTTGTAGAGCCTCGTGATGTAGATAGTTTGAAGAAGGCAATGAATACATTTATAAATCTAAGATACGCAGATAGAGAAAAATTAGGCAATGCAGGGAGAGAGATAGTTTTAAGTAGATTTGCAGAAGGGATAGTTATAAGCCAATACGAGAGTTTGATAAAGAAGCTAAATCTATAAGTCCAAGTAGTGTGCTATAATTATATAAGGAGGTTCAATATGGATAAAAATTCTAAAATATGCGTAGTAGGTCTTGGATATGTTGGTTTGCCGTTGGCTGTATTGTTTGCCTCAAAATACGAAGTTATAGGTTTTGATATAAATCCTGTTAGGATATCTGAATTAAAATCTGGTTTTGACAGAACAAGAGAAGTTGAACCAGATAAGCTAAAATCTGTAAGCATAGATTATACTACAGACCCTCAAAAAATATCCTTGGCTGATATCGTTATAATCACAGTCCCAACTCCAGTTGATGAACATAAAATTCCAGACCTAAGACCCATCCTATCTGCTACAAGGACTGTTGGTAAGTATATGAAAAGAGGGGCTATAATAGTTTACGAATCAACGGTTTATCCAGGTCTTACAGAAGAGGAATGTGTCCCTATTCTTGAAAAAGAAAGTGGCTTAAAGTGGAAAAGGGACTTTTTCGTTGGATACTCTCCAGAGAGAGTGAACCCTGGGGATAAGAATCACACTATAGACAAAATAGTTAAGGTAGTTGCAGGAGATACACCAGAAACTACAAGAATACTTGCGGAGTTATATGGTAGCGTAATACCAGCAGGTATTCATATAGCACCTGATATAAAAACTGCAGAGGCTGCCAAGGTTATAGAAAATACACAAAGGGATATAAACATAGCGTTGATGAATGAGTTATCGATTATCTTCAACAAGCTGGGAATAGATACAAAAGCAGTTTTAGAAGCAGCAGGAACAAAATGGAACTTTTTACGATTTGAACCAGGACTTGTTGGAGGACATTGCATAGGAGTAGACCCTTACTATTTAACTTTTAAAGCTGAGGCAGTAGGGTATCATCCAGAAGTTATACTTGCAGGACGAAGGATGAACGATTATATGGGCAAGTATGTTGCAGAGATGACAGTTAAAACTCTTATAAAAGCAGGCAAACCTGTAAGAGGTTGCAAGGTTTTGATACTTGGTGTAACTTTCAAAGAAAATATATCAGATATAAGAAACACTAAGTTCATAGATATATACAAAGAGTTAAAGGATTATGGGGTTGAAGTTTTTGTAAGTGATCCTTACGCATATCCAGAAGAAGTCAAGAACGAGTATGGTATAGAATTGATAGAGGACATAGAATCTAATAAACCTTACGATGCTGTCGTAGTTGCTGTTAAACATAAGTTTTTTATTGATATGGATTTTAACTTTTATAAAAGCATATGCAATTCTCCTCCCATATTGATAGACGTTAAGGGGATTTATGATAGAATAAAAGCAGAAAAAGAAGGGTTTGTATACTGGCGGTTATAAATTAAAGTTCTATTTCAACCATAGTGGCATCTTTTTACGAAGCAGTCTAAAGTATACAAACACATAAAAAGAAGCATATAAGACAAAGCACAGAGCAAGCATAGGGCTTGAAGAGTGGAAGACAATTGCAGGAATTAGTGCAATTAGGTTGATAATCCACATAATTGTAGAAGTAAGAGGGTTTCTGAAGGGGTGTTTTTTTGATTTGAAAAACTTTTTTGTGTATATTCTATAAACAAGCGTATGCAGGTGAAGTGCGTCTGGCATCATTGTGGGGAACTTTTTCAAAAACTTTCTCCTATACATAGAAAAAAGCGTCTCCACTACTGGATAGCTATTAACCATAAGGGCAAACCAGGGCGATACTTGTGGATTTCTCTCTACAAGCAGGATAGAAAGAGCACCAACGAGAAAACCAATTAGATAAGCACCGCCGTCTCCTAAGAAGATAAGACCATAAGGATAGTTAAGCACAAAAAAGCCTATTATGGCAGAAACTATAAGGAGAGAAACATACAGAAGAGTTAGGTCATTGTGTTTGTAAGCTACGTAGGCTATGGCTAAAAGGTTTAGCACTGCGGTCATGCTGGCAAGTCCATTAAAGCCATCTATTATGTTGTAGGCATTTACAAGACCTGCAAGGGTTATGACGGTAAAGAGCAAAGAGAATACCTGCAGGGTAAAAAGGTGGTCCACGTAGGGAATATCTACCTTTGAGACAGAAGAGCCAGTAAGGAAAACAAAGGAAAGACCAGAAAGGAAAATTATGGCAAGTCTCTTTTTGGGGCTTAGGCTTTTGGTGAGGTCTTCTATTATGCCTGCAAGAAAGGCAGGCAGGGAGCTAAGGATTAAGAGGGCAAAAAGAGGAAAGAGGCTTTTATCCTTGAAAAATAAAAGTGGTAGTGCAAGGCAAAGGGATAGGAATATGGCAAGTCCACCAAGTCTTGGCGTGGGCTTTTGATGGAAGGTTTGAGGTCCTACATGCAAGTGGTCGGTTATAAAAGCTCTGACCTTGTCAGAGAGCAAGACTATACCAAGGCTAATGAAAAGAGAAACTAAGAAGGCAAAAACTAAGATTAATAGCTTTGACTCCTGCATATTAATCT
Source organism: Aquificaceae bacterium (assembly GCA_037925805.1). Taxonomy (GTDB): domain Bacteria; phylum Aquificota; class Aquificia; order Aquificales; family Aquificaceae; genus Pampinifervens. The sequence goes on along the minus strand of JAXSOH010000005.1, from coordinate 18,547 downwards.
CTCCCTTATATTTTCAACACCACCTTTCCAAAATGCCTTGATTCTTCTAAATACCTGTGAGCGTCCTGAGCATTCTCCAGTGGAAAGACCTTGTCCACAACAGGCTTTAAAAGACCTCTTTCAAAAAGCTCCGTTATCTTGAATAGGTCTGCCCTTGGACCCATATAAACACCAAGTAGCTCTATTTCACGCACAAAGATATATCTTATGTCTATCTGTGCCTGTGAGCCTGTGGTAGTGCCAAAAAAGACCAACTTTCCGCCTCTCTTTAGACACTCCACGCTTTTCCAAAAGGTTTGCGTTCCCACATGGTCTACTACTATGTCTACTCCTTCCTTGAAGAGGTCTCTGACCCTTCTGACCACATCCTCTTGGTAGTGGTTTATGACCATATCCGCACCAAGTTCAAGGCATCTTTTGGCTTTCTCCTCTGAGCCTGCGGTGGCTATGACAAAAGCTCCAAAGAGTTTTGCAAGCTGGATGCCTGCCACTCCCACACCAGAAGAGCCTCCCCATATGAGAACCCTGTGGTAAGGCTTTATGTTGGCTTTGTTAACCAGAGCGTTCCATAGGGTCAAAAAGGTGAGAGGATAGCTACTTGCCTCTTCAAAGCTGAGGTTTTTTGGCTTTTTTATCACATTCCTTGCTGGGACGCTTATATACTGGGCGTAGCCTCCCTTTGACCTAAGACCTATAATGTCGTAATGCCTGCAGTGATTGTCCTGACCAGACTGACACTCATAACACACACCACAGGAGAGCCCCGGTGCCACCACTACCTCATCACCCTCTTTTATGTCCCTTACAAGACTTCCCACTTTTTCCACCACCCCGCTTATGTCTGAGCCAAGTATGTGAGGGAGCTCTGGCTTTATGGCAAGTGCTCCAGTTCTTACCCATATGTCAAGGTGGTTTAGGGCTACCGCCTTAACCCTTATGAGAACCTCATCCTCTTTTATCTGAGGCTCGGGAAAGTCCTCTACAAGCCTTAGGTTTTCCACTCCACCAAAGTTTTCAAGAATAACCGCTCTCATGTTATGCTTATTATACTATGCGTATAGAGGATTTGAGAAACTCCGCTTGGAGGTTTAACGAGAGGCTAAACTTTGTAAAAAACAGAGGTCAGGTGCTTACAGAGGAATACGAGCATGTGGTAAAGGAGATAATCCAAAGAGTCCAAAAAGAGGGTGATAAGGCAATTTTGGAATACACAAAGAGGTTTGATGGTCTTGAGCTCACTTCTGAGACTATGGAAGTCCCATACGAGGAGCTTGAGAGAGCTTATAACGAGATAGAGGAAGATGTAAGGTCTGCCCTTGAGGTAGCCCATGAGAGGATAAGGAGGTTTCACGAAAGGCAGTTAGAGAGGAGCTTTTTCACAGAAGAAGAGGGTATTATCCTTGGCAATAAGGTCTTACCCCTTGAGAGGGTGGGTATATATGTGCCCGGTGGGAAGGCAGCATATCCTTCTACGGTGTTAATGAACGCGGTGCCTGCGGTGGTGGCGGGTGTGGAAGAGGTTATTATGGTCTCTCCAAAGCCTAACCCCTATACCCTTGCCTCCGCCTTTATAGCAGGAGTGAGTAGAGTATACCAGATTGGTGGTGCTCAGGCTGTTGCAGGGCTTGCCTTTGGAACGGAAACGCTCCCCAAGGTGGACAAAATAGTAGGTCCTGGAAACATATTCGTAGCCCTTGCCAAAAAGCTCCTCTACGGAGTGGTGGACATAGACATGATAGCGGGACCCTCTGAGATACTTATAATAGCGGACGGTAGTGTAGACCCCAAGTGGACTGCCTCCGACCTTCTCTCTCAGGCGGAGCATGACGAGCTGGCGGGAGCTTTTATGATAACCACCGACGAAGAATACGCAAGGGAGGTCTCCCAATGGGTGGAAAAGCTCCTTGAGGACTTTCCAAGAAAAGAAATAGCCCAGAAGTCCATAGAGAGGTTTGGAACCATATTCCTCGTGGAAGACCTATACAAAGCCTGCGAGGTGGCAAACTACATAGCACCAGAGCACCTTGAGGTGCTCACAGAAGAACCCTTTTCTCTGCTCCCTTACATAAAGCATGCGGGTGCGGTCTTTCTTGGCAAGTATGCGACAGAGCCTCTGGGAGATTACGTGCTTGGACCAAACCATACCCTACCCACAGGAGGGACTGCGAGGTTTTTCTCACCTCTTGGAGTCTACCACTTTCTAAAGAAAAGCTCTGTGATATACCTTTCTAAAGAAGGTTTTGAAAAGGTAGCGGACTATGCGGAGAGTATAGCAAAGGCGGAGGGGCTTTTTGCCCACTACTATGCGGTTAGAGTAAGAAAGGAGCTATGAGAAGGTTGTTTTTGCTTTCTTTGTTTTTGTCCTCTTGTGCTCCCCTTGTTTGTCCTGAGGGGGAGGATGTGAAAAGAAATTACTTGGAGTATGAAGCTCCAAGCTCCTACACTGCAGACCTTTCTCTTAGGTATGGGCTTTTTAGTGTTCCCATAAGGGTTGAAAAGTCTGAAGGCAAGTTTATCATAAGCGGTGATGGAAGAACTGGAGAGTGGTCTATTAACCGTTTCTGCATGAAAGGAATGTGCGTTGAACTTCCTATAAGTCCAGATGGTGTGATATTTGGCAGGGTGTTAAGAGGTGATGAGAATCTGTCCTGCTCTTCTTCTGGAGTCTTCTTTGAAAAAGATGATGGAGTATTTAAGTCAAAGTATGTCTTTAAGGACGGAAGTCTTGCCTTAGCAGAGTTTCATGACACCAAAAGGAACAGGAAACTTATCCTTAGCTACCTTGAGTGGTCAAAGGAAGGCTATGCAAGAGCCATAAGGGTTCAGACAGAAGGTCTAAGCCTCACCCTCACGGTGGATAGCTTAAAATTTTAGCCATGTATCCCGTGCTTATAGAGATTTTTGGAATTAAGATATACACCTACGGGGTGCTTGTAGCCCTTGGTGCCCTTACTGCCTATTGGCTGGTGCTTAGGTTTGCAAAGAAGGAAGGCATAAACCCAAACCACGTGGAAAACACCCTTTTGCTTGCCCTTTTCCTTGGCATCCTCGGCGGAAGGCTCTCCTATGTGATAGAACATCCTGAGCAGGTCCAAAGTCTTACAGATATCCTTGCCATATGGAATGGAGGTATGGACTTCTTTGGTGGTCTTGCAGGTGGAGTGGTGGGAGCGGTCATCGGCATAATAAAATATCGCCTGCCCCTTTGGAAGTCTGCGGATATGGCAGTGGTTGCCCTTAGCATAGCCCACGCTATCGGAAGGCTCGGATGCACCTCCGCAGGGTGCTGTTATGGAAAGCCCTTTCCTGTTGACGGCTCTGTGATTCCGGGTATACACCTCTCAGACAAGTTTCCCTTCTTTTATGTGGTCTTCCCTCCCGGTGCGGTAGCACCCCCCTATATGCCTCTTTATCCCACTCAGTTTATGGAGTTTATGGGTTTAATGGCTATCTTCTTAGTTCTTCTCTTTGCCTACGGGAGAAAGCCCTTTGACGGCTTTGTCTTTTCCCTTTATATGCTTTTGTATGGCATCCTTAGGTTTTCCCTTGAGCTTTTCAGAGGGGTGACGCCTCCCATAAGTGGCGTAGGTCTCACGTGGAATCAGGTAGTTGCCTTGCTTATGATAGCTACTTCTATAGCTTTAGCCCTTTGGCTCTATAGGGAGAGAAGGCATGAAAAAGTGGCTTAAAAGGCTTTTGTTTTTTGGCATAATATTTATGGTGTTTGGCTTTTTGGGTTCACTTCTTTCAAGGCTTCCAGTAGGCGACAGGGTAGCGGTCATAAAGGTAAGGGGTGCAATAATTGAGCCAGATAGGATAGTTTCAAAGATACAAAAGGCAAAGGAGGACAAAAGCGTCAAAGCCCTCGTTCTCAGGGTGGACAGCCCTGGCGGTTCAGTGGGAGCATCTCAGGAAATATACAGAGCCCTTGAGGACTTTAAAAGCTCTGGAAAGCCCCTTGTGGTTTCCATGGGAAACGTGTCCGCCTCTGGAGGCTACTATATCTCCGCCCCCGCAGACCTTATCTTTGCCAACCCAGGGACTATAACAGGAAGTATAGGCGTAATAGTCCAACACACGGAGCTAAAGGACCTACTTGAAAAACTCGGCATAAGGACAACCGCCATAAAGACGGGAAAGTTTAAAGACACCTTGTCTCCCTTTAGAGACCTCACGCCAGAGGAGAAGGAATACCTCCAAAAGACCATAGAGGACGCTTACGAGCAATTTCTCCAAGCCATATTAAAATACCGTTCAAAGAAGATAGGCGAGCAAAAACTTAGAGAAATAGCGGACGGCAGAGTTTTCACAGGAAGAGTAGCCAAAGAGCTGGGTCTTGTGGATGAGCTTGGAAACCTTCAAGATGCCATAAACAGGGCAAAGCAGATGGCAGGAGTGTTAGAGGCAAGGGTCTTTTATATGGAAGACAGAAGAGGCTTTATAAGAAAGCTCATGGAAGAGGGTTTTGAAGGCTTTGGGGGAGACTATCCTCTAATGCTTTACTATCTTATGAGGTAGAGTAGATAAAATGGAAAAGGTTAATTTCATGAAATTCCTCATTTATACAAATCATCTTGGTAGAGGGACTACAAATGCTACCGCTATAACTATCATGACTTCAGACCTTGCAAACTTTCTTAAAAACAAAGGACATGATGTTTTAGTTGTAGGCAATAAAAATCTCATAGAGGAGGATGTAAGGTTTGACTACATATATATAGGAGGTGGAGATATACTAAGAGCTTATAGACTTATGAATATCATAAAAGACTTTCAACCAGATATAATATACTCATTTATGAGACCGCAAAGTCTCGTGCTTGCACTCAGCACTATCATCAAAAAGTTTGATGCCTGTTACGTAGGAAGCGTGCATAACACAGATAACTACCTTAAATATCATAAGTCTCTATATTTACCTTACAGAATCCTTGTAAAACACCTCCTTGAAAGATTAGACTATATAGCTTGCCCCTCAAGGGCTATCGTAGAAGACCTCAAAAAGACTTATTTCATGAAAGAGGAAAAGCTATGTGTTGTCAACAATTTTATAGATTACGAAAGAATAGACAAACTATCTCAGGAGAATGTAGAAGTCCCAGATGAATATATAGTTAGCGTAGGGAGACTTGAAGAGCAGAAAAACTACAAATCCTTACTAAGGGTTTTTAACAAAATTCACAAAGAATTTCCCAATCTTTGGCTTGTTATTGTGGGAGAAGGAAGTCAAAGAGCTGAATTGGAAGCCTTATCGTATAGTTTGGGTATTTCTCATAGAGTTCTCTTCGTAGGCTATCAACAAAACCCATGGAAATACATAAAAAGAGCAAAACTCTTTGTTCTTACATCGTGGTATGAAGGAAGTCCTCAAGTCGTGCTTGAAGCTATGTATCTCAAAGTGCCTGTAGTATCCTATAATATACCTCCAGTGGTAGAGCAAAGTAGAGAAGGAAAATGTGCCCTTTTGGTGCCAGCTTACGATGAAAGCTTTATGGCAGAAGCTTTAATAAAAGTTTTGAAAGAAGAGGTAGATTTAGCTGGACTTGTGGAAAGTGCTTATAAAAGGTCTCTTGAGTTTTCTATAGAAAACTTCGTAGAAAGGATTACAAGGAAATGCAATGGAAAGTTGCCGTAATCTTACTATTATTTCTAACTAACTTTGCATTAGCAGAGAGTTTTTCTATTTATCCTATAGAAAATAGAGAAATATACCATCGGATAGATTTTTCCACCAAAAGCAGTTACGCATCAACTGGTATAAAACCATATCCTTGTGAAAAACTACAGGTGCTCACAGAACTTCCCAAGAAGCCTTGCTCTGAAAATGCGATTTATACTTATTTAAGGTTTGAGACCTATTATACTAACAACAAAAATTCCTTATCTATAATACCAGATAGAGAAGGTATCAGATTGTCAGAAGATATAAACTTTTTTACCACACTGGGAGGGTATTATTCACCAATAGATTTCTTAAACATCACATATAATCTAAGGTTTAGTGCAAATGAAGATACAAAAAAATTCTACGTCCACAGGTTAGCCTTTAACCTAAAAGCGGGTAATACTGTAATAACTGCGGGAAAAGACAACATAAAAGTAGGACCATCAAGATACGGTAATCTTTTTTCTGGCACAAATCCACCTTTCTTTCAAGTAAGAGTTCAAAACTATTACCCTTACGAATTTTTAGGACATTTTGACTATATCTTTATGTTTGGAAAACTCTATGAGGAAAGAGAAGACCACTCAGACCCAAACATTTTATTTTTGCGTTTGAATTTTAAACCCTTAACCTCTTTCGAGATAGGTCTAAACAGAGCCTTGATGTATGGAGGAGAGGGTAGACCACAATACAAACTTAAAGAATATCCAAAACTTATAATAGGCAGAGAAGAAACATTAGGAGGACGTTTTGATAATGACTCATACTTTGGATTTGACGTGAAGTTTGATATTCCTATAAAGTTTTTTGACACTTTTCAGCTATACTACGAAAGAAATGCTACAGACATAGAATCTCCCTTTAAAAAGGGTGATCCTCAAAAGCTGCATTTTCCTTTTATTATTTTAAAGTTCCACGATGACGCGAAAACCTATGGAATAAGGGCTAAAAGAGGTAAAATACTTGTAAACGCAGAATACACAGAAACCGCAAAAACTATGTATCTTCACCATAGATATCCAAAAGAAGGCTTTACATATCACGGCTTTCCTTTGGGCTACCCTTACGGTAGAAACGTAAGGCACGCTTTTTTACTTCTTGAAAGTTCAGGAGATAAGGAAAAATTCTCGGTAGAATTGGGTTATATTGGACAACCTGCAAAATTCCGCGGAAACATAGAACGCAGAAGAATGGAGAGCGTATATACAGCTTTTAATGTAGGCAGGAAGGTCAATAAATTCAACTTAGACTTATACTTTAGAGTAGACAATGTGAAAAACCTTAATCTATCAGAAACACCAGTGCAGATTAATTTGGCACAAGGTTCAAAACTCCTTCTCTCTACAGGGTTTGCTGTTGGGATTGACTTTTGAGTGTAGGGTGTTGTATTATATCCTACATGTTTAAGAGGCTTATCTCTATATTCTTGTTTTTGTACATGTCCATATCATTTTCTCAAGTACCAAACATTTCTCCTCAAATAGAGGTTATAAGCCCGAATCTTCCTCCAGTTTTGAGACAACCACAGCAAAATGAACAGATGCTTTTAGAAAAAAAGGAAAGCGAGTTAAAACAAGATAATGAGAAAAAGGATACAATTGAAGCTAAACCTCCTCAATCCGCACCATCTTCAGCAGAGGAAACACAAAAGCCTTCAAGAATAGAAGGCATATATATGAGAATTTCACCCGAAGAAAGGCTTAAACAATTTGGTTATGATTTATTTAAAGACCTACCGCTTATAGAAGGTGCAGTTCCGGATACTTATATTTTGGGTCCCCAAGATGAGCTGACCATTTACTTATGGGGTCCTTCTGTGGACTTTGGAGTTTTACAGAGTAGGTATGAGGTAAAAGTAAATAGAGATGGGACTATATATATTCAAAATCTTGGTGTATACAATGTTTCTTCTATGAGCCTTGGGTCTCTTAAGGAGCTTTTGCGTAGGGAGCTAAGTAGAAAGTATAAAGGGGTAAATGTAGATGTTACCCTATCAAGGATGAGAAAGTTTAGGGTATATGTAAGTGGGTTTGTCAATAATCCCGGTTTAGTAGAAGCTAATCCTACAGATAATCTTATTACGGTTCTTGCCAGAGCAGGTGGTATTAGCAAGGAAGGATCTCTGAGAAGGATTGAGTTAAGAAGGCAAAGCTCATCAGGGGTCGAAAACATCCCAGTAGACCTATACGATTTGTTGATAAAAGGGGAACCTATAGATATAAGGTTGAGAGATGAGGACGTAATATATGTTCATCCTATAGGGAAGGTGGTGGGTATAGGTGGTTCTGCTAAAAGACCTGCAATATACGAGCTTAAGAGCGAAACATCTATAGAAGAAATCCTTGAGTTTGCAGGTGGTATAAAACCTTCTGCAAGTAAGACATTTTTACGTCTCTATAGATTTGAAAAAGATGGTTTAAAGGTAATAGAAGTTTCTCTGGAAGACAAAAACTTCATCACAGGCAAGGTTCTTTTTGATGGAGATTTTATCTTCGTAGGAAGCGTTCCTGATCTATTGGGGAATTCCATTAGAATTTCTGGAAGTGTTTTGTATCCTGGGGTGTATTCTTACGAAAACAACAAGATGGTTAAGGAACTATTGAACAAAGCAAAACTAACAGCAAATGCAACATATGGAAGGGTTATAAGAGTTGATAAGAGTCAGATTGATTTTCATATAAGAGATATTTTTGAAGGTAGTAAAGATATATCCCTCAATCCAGGAGATGAAGTCTTCATTTATGATATGTATCCTTATGAGCCTATATATGTTTCTGGCAATATATCTAAGCCACGCACAGTTCCTTACTACGAGAAAATTACTTTATTGGACGTTTTGAAGGATATAGAATTCACGAAAGACCTTAAGCAACTCAGGGCGGTAATATATAGAACAGATTCAACAGAAATTAATAAAAGAGAAAATAAACCAGTTATAGTCTACCTAAACGACCTTCTATTTAGAAAGAAAGAAAATGTCAATATTCCATTAAAACCTGGTGATGTTATAGTGATAGAGGAAATTCAACCTTACGAGAATACGAACTATATTACTATACTTGGTGAGGTGAAATATCCAGGTAGATATACCTTATCTGGTAATGAAACTTTGTATGATATTATTCTTAGGGCAGGTGGTTATACGGAGAGGGCTTTTCCTAAGGGGCTTATACTTATAAGAGAATCTGCCAGAAGACTTCAACAGGAGCAACTTGAACTTACTTTGGTATCTTTGGAAGAAGCCTTCCTTAAGCAGATAGCTAATGCGAGCTTTGCTTCAGAAGAAGAGAGACAAATATATCTTATTCAAGTAGATAGAGAAAGGAGGCTTTTTGAGATATTAAAGAAGAGAGCATCTGCTGGTCTCGGGAGAATTGCTTTAGAAATTCCAGAAACGCTTGATGCTCTCAAGAATTCTCCGTCAAATATCTATTTAACAGATGAGGATGTAATAATAGTCCCTGCAAGGCCTAACTATGTATTGGTGATAGGTGATATATACAACCAAATGAACCTTCCTTACATTAAGGGTAAGAGAGTAAGAGACTATATAGAGATGTTGGGTGGTCCAAAAAAACAAGCGGATACAAAAGATATATACGTAATAAAGGCTAACGGAACGGTAGTTTCTTCTAATACACTTGGCAGAGGTTTTCTTTTGCGTTCAAGTATAGAAAACTATGTTGTAGAGGAAGGAGATACTATAGTAGTTCCTTCTGAGTTTAGGCTACCTATAGCATGGAGACCTCTCATAAGGGATGTGGTGCAGATAATCTTCCAGGCTATATCAACCGCGGTGTTAGCTAAGAGGCTATAATTATGGAAAAAAGGGATAGAAAAGAGGAAGTGCAAACAAGCGATGAAATAGACCTTTTAGAGCTTTGGGAAGGGCTATGGCGTAGGAAAAGGCTTATATTTCTAAGTGTAACAATAGGCACTTTTTTGGCTGTTGTTTTGTCTCTCCTTCTTCCTAAAAAGTATACTTCTACATCACAGATTATTCCATTAACTTCAGATAGTAAAATGAGACTTCCTATATCTCAAGAGCTCGCCCTTTTAGCAGGTGTAGGTGGTATTTCTACGCAAGAAGGAAAAATAAAAGCTATTTTGGAAAGTAAAAGTATAATGGAAAGGGTTGTTAGAGAGCTTAAGTTAACGGACGAGTTATTGGGTGATAAGAAAAGTAGATATAAATATCCTGACGGTATGGCTGGAGAGATTTTGAGTAAGGCTGTAAATGTGAAATCTACTAAAGATGGTACAATAAATATAAATGTATCATGGAAAGACCCTAAAATGGCTCAAGAGATAAACGCTAAAATCATAGAGGTTCTAAGAGAGTTTCTTAACGAAAAAGCCTTTACAGTTGCAAAAATGAATAGAATTTTCTACGAAAGAGAGTCGGAAAAGACAGAAAAGGAGCTTAAAGATATATTGACTGCCTTGGGTAGCTTTCAACAGACAGAACGGGTGCTTTTGCCAGAAGAACAACTAAAAAAACAGATTCAATTATACGCTTCATTGTTGGAAGAGAAGCTAAAAGCTGAGGCGGAGCTAAGATCCCTTAGTGTCATATTCGCAGAAGAACATCCAAAAATTCAAGAGCTTAAAAAGAGGCTTTCATACATTTCAAGTAAGCTATCAGAAGTAGAAGGGTCGGTAAAATCTAACTCATCCCTTTCACCTGAAAGAGCTCTCTCTGCTATTCCTGAATATACAGCCTTGGTGGCAAGGGCACAACAGGTAAGGGCAAGGTATGAGGTATTAGCCAAACTCCTTGAACAGGCTCGTATGGAAGAGCTTAGGGAAAACCTTTACGTGGAGATAATAGACCCCCCATCCTATCCGGAGTATCCATCCTCTACCAAGCGACGACTTATAGTATTAAGCGGTTTTATCTCATCCCTTATGCTTGGCATTTTTATAGCACTTATCAAGGAGGCGTTGGATAGGCGCAGGAAAGCAGTGGAAAACGTGTCCGGGGGGACTTGAACCCCCGACCTTGGGTTCCGGAGACCCACGCTCTATCCAGCTGAGCTACGGACACTCAAGAGAATATAATATACCTATGTTTAGAGAGCGGGTCAGAAGTTTTCACTTCGTAGGTATAGGCGGAATAGGCATGAGCGGTATAGCCCAGATACTTCTTGAGATGGGCTATGAGGTCTCTGGCTCGGACATAAGAGAAAACAAAAACACTGAGCTTCTTAGGAAAAAGGGTGCAAAGGTCTACATAGGGCACTCAGAAAAAAACTTAGAGAATGCTCAGGTGGTGGTCTACTCCTCTGCGGTCTCTGAGGACAACCCAGAGATAAAAAAAGCCAAGTTTCTTGGCATTCCAGTTATTCCTCGTGGGGAGATGCTTGCGGAGCTCTTTAGGCTTGGAGAAGGTATAGCGGTGTGCGGTTCTCATGGCAAGACCACGACTACTTCTATGATAGCCCATGCCTTTCATGAGGCGGGTTATGACCCTACTGTTCTTATTGGGGGTGTGCTCCAGAGGTTTGGCTCTAATGCTAAACTTGGCAAGGACAAGCTCATAATTTCTGAAGCGGATGAGAGCGATGGTAGCTTTCTAAAACTTTTGCCTACCGTGGCGGTGATAACCAACATAGACAAAGAACACATAGGCTTTTATAGGGATATTGAGGACATAAAGCAAGCTTTCCTGAGGTTTGCAAACAGCGTTCCCTTTTATGGCTTTGTAGTATTAAACGCCGATGAGGAAAACTGCGGATGGGTTATACAAAGAACCCACAGAAGGGTTATAACCTTTGGACTAAAGGAAGATGCAAACTATACAGCAAGAAGGCTGAGGCTTTCAGAAGGTAGATATACCTTTGAAGTTTGGCACGATGGAGAGGAGCTCGGTGAAGTGCATCTTGGTGTGCCGGGCAAACACAATGTCTATAACGCCCTTGCTTGCATCTCTGTCTGCCATAGTGCTGGTCTGAGCTTTGAGTATGTAAAGAAGTCCCTTGAAAGCTTTAAGAACGCAGAGAGGAGGCTTGAGCTAAAAGGATACCTTCATGGTGCACCAGTCTATGACGATTATGGACATCATCCAACGGAGATAATGGCGGTTCTTAATGCGGTCAAAGATATGCATCCTGAAAAAAGGATATTGCTTGTTTTTCAACCTCATAGATATTCAAGAACTTATCACCTCTTTCAAGACTTTGCACAAGTTCTAAAGAGAGCAGACTTGTGTCTTATCACAAACATATACCCTGCAGGCGAAGAGAACATCTACGGAGTAAGTGTAGAAGATTTGGCGTTAAGGTCTAATGCCCTATATTGCCCTACAAAAGAAGACCTTTTTGAAGTTCTTGAAGAAAAAGTTTCCGAAGAGTATGTGATTCTCTTTATGGGTGCAGGTAGTATATCAAAATGGTGTGAGGAGTTTTTATCACTGAAAAGGGCATGAAAGGAGTTTCTGGAAAGGAGTGGGTTTTGCTCAGCGAGCTGATAAAGCCAGAGGGTAGTTTATCCAAAAGGCTCGGGCATCTAAAGGCTCAGCTTCTTGCCAACAGAAATTTTGGCGAAGAGGCTCTTGAAAATAAGCTAAAAAATTTGCTTCCACCTTTTGGTATTCCAAACATACAGGAAGCTGTTGAACTCATCAAGGACAATGTAGAAAAGGGTAAGAGGATAGTTATCTTTGGAGACTACGATGTGGACGGGATAACTGGCACAGCCATACTTTATGACCTATTGAAAAAAGCTGGTGCAAAAGTTTTGCCTCTTCTTCCCTCAAGAAAGAGAGGCTACGGGCTCACAAAGGAGCTTGTAGTAAAACTCAGCAAGTATGCAGACCTACTTATAACAGTAGACAACGGCACAACTGCGGTTGAGGAGCTTAGCCTTTTGAAGATTCCCGCTATCATCCTTGACCATCATAACATAAGCGAAGAGGTGCCAAAGGCACTCCTTGTAAACCCAAAGCTGGGAGACAAAAGAGAACTTAGAGAAATATCCTCCTCTGGGCTTGTCTTTTACATGTCCGCCCTACTGAGAAGAAGTTTAAACCTTGACTTGGATGTGCGTGGTTATCTTCATCTCACCTCTATGGGAACGGTGGCGGACGTTATGCCTATGAACTTCATAAACAGGATACTCGTCTCTAACGGAATAAGGCTTCTGAACCATGTTCTAAGGGGTAGCTTTCACGCACCGGGCGTAAGGCTTTTGATGGAAAAGGCAGGCATAAGGGATGAGGTAAGTTCTAGGGACATAGCTTTTTCCTTAGCACCGCGCCTAAATGCCCCTGGGAGGGTTGCCAAACCCTATTTAGCCTTAAAACTGCTTCTTGAAAGCAATGAGGATAAGGCAAGGTCTCTTATAGAGAAGATAGACAGGTTGAACCAGTATAGAAAGCAATTAAGCCATTTAGCCCTTGAGGAAGCACTCCACCAAGCCCAAGGGCAAGAGGAACATGGGGTTATAATAGTCAAGCTTGAAGAGTGGGCTGGTGGTGTTGCAGGTATAGTGGCAGGAAGGCTTGCAAACTTTTTTACAAAACCTTCGGTGGTAATATCCGTAGGCAAAGACTACTCAAGTGCATCCGTTAGAGGAGTAGAAGGTATAGATGTTCATTCTGTGCTCAAAAAACTATCTAATCTCTTCATAAAGTGGGGTGGGCACTCCACCGCAGCAGGCTTTACCATAAGGACGGAGAATATACCTCAATTTGAAAGATTAGCCAAACTACTTTTCTCAGAAATAGTGCCAGAGGAAGGTAAGCTATACATAGATATGTTTCTTCCCTTGAGCTATATAAACCAAGAGCTTTATAAGGTAATAAAAGACCTTGAGCCTTACGGCGAGGGCTTTCCAGAACCTATCTTTATGTCAGAACCTTTGAACCTAAAGCTTGCGGGTGTTAATGGAGAAAGACTAACCTTGAAAACGGAAGGCTTTAACCTGCTCTCCTGGGACAGCGGTATAAACAAAAAAATCTACCCACTTACCTCAAAACCCAGAAGAGTTGTATATCAGCCCGATAGGAGAAGACCCAACACACTTTTACTTGTGGACGTGGAGGCTTAGGTGGCACTTGGAAGGTCTCATGATTTTGTAAACTTGCTTGCACTCCCTGCCTGCCTTTACTTTATGCCAAAGGAGTTTTTTCTTCCCTTTGTGGGAGGCTATCTTGTGGGGACTTTTCTTCTTTCTCCAGACCTTGACCTGCCTCGCTCAAGACCCTCTAAAAGATGGAGGAGCCTAAGGTTTATCTGGAGACCCTATCAGGCTGTTTCAAAGCACAGAGGTGTATCTCACGTGCCAATTATTGGAACTTCGCTCAGGCTTACATACTTTCTGTTAGTGTTGTTTTTTTTATACTTTGTTCTGCTTGGGATTTCCTCTAAGTATGTGCCTGAGATTAAAGAGCTTCTCCTTAGCTTTGACCCTTTTGAGCTTTTTTCAAGGCTTGCAGAAAAAGAGGAAGTCTTCTACTTTGCCCTTGGTGTTATCCTCTCTGAAGTCTTTCATGTTTTCCTTGACCTTTTGACCAGCAGGCTTAAAAGGTTTAAAATATAAGTGTGAGACTTCTAATACTTGCCTCTGAATCAAAGAGGAGGGTTCAGATACTTAGTATGCTCGGCTTTAAGTTTTTGGTAGTGCCTTCCTATGTGGAAGAAAAACATCATGGCAAGCCCATACTTACCGCAAGAACCCTCGCCTTTAAGAAGGCTTTTACCGTCTGGAAGGACTACAAGTTCGCCACCGTTTTAGGAGCGGATACCATAGTGGTCCTTGAAAGGGAAATACTTGGAAAGCCAAAGGACAAAGAAGAAGCCATAGAAATGCTTTGCAAGCTCTCTGGAAAGTGGCACAGGGTTGTAACTGCGGTTTCTGTTATCTCTCCAAAGAATAGGTATACTTTCCACGATACTGCGTGGGTTAAGTTCAGACCTATGAGTTTGAAGGATATTGAAGAATACGTGGAAACAGGAGAGCCAATGGATAAGGCGGGGGCTTATGCGGTTCAAGGCATGGGTGCAAGGTTTGTGGAAAGGATTAAGGGAGACTTTTACACGGTTATGGGTCTTCCTGCAAGCAAAACCTATGAGGTGCTTAAGAATGTTCTGGATTAGCCTGTTTTTGCTGTTTTTGTGTGGATGCTCTGCAGTGGTGAGCCAGAGTGGAGGTAGCGTGGAAATAGGTGGAGGAGTTCAGATACAAATGCAACACAGGAGGTAAAATATGCCATTAAAGGTTGGAGAAAAGGCTAAAGACTTTGAGCTTTACGATGTGGATGGAAATTTTCACTCCTTATCAGAAGGAGAAGGTTATAAGCTTTTGGTTTTCTACAAGGTTACCTGTCCAACCTGCCAGCTAACACTGCCCTTTGTGGAAAAGCTATACAACTTATACGGACATAAGATAACCTTCTGGGGTGTAGCTCAAGACCCAGACTATGCGGTGCACGATTTTGCAAAAACCTACAGGCTTACCTTTCCACAGCTTATAGACTATCCGGACTACCAAACCTCTGTGGACTACCATGTGGAGGTGGTGCCTACCATATATCTTGTAAACCCAGAAGGTTATGTGGACTTTGTGAGCTACTCCTTTGTAAAGTCAGAACTAAAAAGGCTCAATGAAACCCTTGCATCTCTGTCGGAGCAAGCTCCAGAGGATATTTTTGCAGGGCACAACGTTCCCGAATTAAAGCCTGGCTGAGGCTCAAGAAGTAGGCGTTAGGTTAACGCCATGAGTTGCGAAAGGCTAACTTACGCAGAAGAGAGAGTTTTAAGAGCCTGTGAAAGGGCTGGCAGAAAGAGAGAAGAAGTGCTTCTGCTGGGAGCTTCTAAGGGAGTGCCTGCAGATAGGCTAAGAGACTTCTTCCAATGTGGACTTAGGGTCTTTGGTGAAAACAGGGTGCAAGAGTTCCTAAAAAAATGGGAAGCCTTAAAAGACCTTCCTATAGACTGGCACTTTATAGGTAGACTTCAGAGCAACAAGGTCAAATACATAATAGACAAGGTGAAGCTAATACATTCCCTTGACAGGCAGAGCCTCCTTGAGGAACTCAGCAAAAGAGCAGAAAATATAGGAAAAGTTCAAGAGGTGCTTATAGAGGTAAACGTGGGCGGTGAGGAGACAAAGGGTGGGGTTGAGCCAAGGGACTTAAAAGGCTTCTTTGAGGTCTGTCTGAAAGACAAAAACATAAAAGTGTTAGGTCTTATGTGCATACCACCATACAGGGAAAACCCAGAAGAAGTAAGACTATACTTTGCCACGCTTAGAAAACTAAGAGACGAGCTTGAGAAAGAGTTTAAAGTGAGACTTCCCCACCTTTCCATGGGCATGTCCCATGACTTTGAAACCGCCATAGAAGAGGGAGCCACCATAATAAGGCTTGGAACGCTAATTTTTGGAGAGAGGTCTTAGGTTAAGGATATCCTCTATATCTGTTTTTTCTAAACCTCTCTGCATCTTGCATATGATAGATTTCGTCTTATTATACTTTATCTTAAGCCAGTGATCAGACTCGTCAAATTCAACGCCTTCCTTGTTAATCAATCTTTTAATCACCTTAAAGTTATAAGAGAGGTCTACAACCACGTAAAAAGCTATGCCTTTTTCAATAAGTTTTACCAAGAGTTGGCTTAGCCTTTCATAAAGCGATTTATCAAAGAAAATACCTGCGATCTTTTCTTCCTCTATACATATATCAGAAGCATCCAAATCTCCTTTCAAGTCTCTTTGAATGAAAATTAAGATAGAATCTTTAAGCTCTTCAAGTAAATTAGCTTTCTCAGGAAAATTAGCCTGCGTAAAATTCCCATAGACTATGAACTCTTCCATTATTTTGCGTAGAGGATAAAGAGGATGGTTTTTGTGAATGGGATTTTTAACAAAATAGTCTCTGAGCTTTAGAGCATATCTTACTTTGTTTTTGCCATAGGCTTTCCCTTCCTTATCTTTGTCTCCAGGCAACAAATTGAGCAAGAAGTTTATAAAATCTTTTTCAAGAGCCATAGCCCAATCCGAAAGGGGAATGCAATCTTCCATTTCTCCGTAAGGCAAGAGAACCTCAAAGGAAAGGTCTTCTCTACTGCCACCGCGTTTTTTGTGCTTTTCTTGGTCTTTGTCTCCTATAAAGAGGTTCTTTATTTCAAAGGCTTCGCAGATTCTGGTTATCATCTCCCTGTTGTAAACACCATCTATGTATATCATACTTACGTTCTTTTCCTCTGGTCCTATATTAGCTTCCTCAAGTAGTCCAGAAAAAACCAGTTTGTCCGTATAGCCCTCAAGCATAATGACCCTGTCAGCGAAAAATATCTCTGCCTTTGCAGGGTCGCTCATCATATGCCATCCGCCAAAGTCTTCATCCTTTATATAATATGCCTTTCCTTGTTCTATCCTTATAACCTGACGAGGTTCTACAAAGGACAAAAGCATGGGTGAGTGTGTGCTTATAAAAAGCTGAGTGTTTTTTCTATTTTCTGCAAACGACAGAAATTTTCTGGCATATGTTCTTAGTAAGTTGGGATGTAAGAAGGCTTCTGGTTCTTCTATAAGAAATATTACAGGATCGCCTTCAGAAACACGAGGATAATTAAGGATTGCTTCAATAGTCAATATAGCTTGTATGCCAGAACTCAGCTCCTGTGGAAGTATTCTTTCTCCATCTATTCTTACTATGATTTCATATTGGTTTGTCCTTACAAGCTCTAAATTAAGAGAAACCATGCTTGAGACAACTCTTGCTAATTCTTCAAGTCTTTGGTTATCATAAGAGCGTAGCAGGGCTTCAAAGTCGGATTCAAGAACACCGGGTCTCCATGAGCTAAGAGGGTCGTATATGCCTTTTGTGCTTCTTAGTTTATATGCCTTTTTTGGTCTATAGTTGAAGAACTCAGCCCTTATATTGGCAGGAGAACGCAAGCACGCCAATCTTATCGCTTCAAGTATAGTGGATTTTCCCGAAGAATTTTTACCCACAAAAAGGTATAGGTTTATGTCGGATGAAAATTCTATACTCAGCTCTCCTCTTATGGCTTTAAAGTCCTTTATGGTTATGCTTTTGAGAATCATATCTCCCCCTTACCTGATTCATTTTAACACATTTTATCCTTTAAATAAACCTCCCTCACTGGGAAAGGTATCTTTATACCCTCTTGCTCGTATCTTTTCTTTAGCCTCTTTATAAACTCGTGCCTCAGGAGGTGCTGGCTTTCAAAGTCCTTTGCTCTGAGTATCACATTAAAGTTTATAGAAAAATCTCCAAAGGCAGTAAGACGTATCATTGGCTCAAAGTCTGGCACTCCACCCTCCACTTCTTTTTGCACCTCCCTTGCCACCTCAAGGGTAATCCTTTCCACCTTTTCCAAATCGCTATCGTAAGAAACACCAACAGGCACTATTACACTCATCTCTGGCTGAGGCATGTGGAAGTTTGTGATTATGGAAGTGGAAAGTTTAGAGTTCGGCACTATTATAAGGTTGTTTGCAGGCTGACGCAGAATGGTGTTTCTCCATGTTATGTCCTGCACAAAGCCCTCTTCACCGCTCTGAAGCCTTATGTAGTCTCCCACCTTTATCTGCTTTGTTGCCAATACATGAAAGCCTGCAAAAAGGTTCTCAAGGGTATCCCTGAGAGCCAAGGCTACCGCCAAGCCACCCACACCAAGTGCAGTGAGAATAGGCGTTATGGCTACGCCGATCTTATCAAGGGCAATAAGCAAACCCACCACAAGGACAACAACACGAGAAACCTGAACCACAAGGGAGGTGGCAGGTAGGTCTTCTTTGTATTTGTTCATGTAAAGTTTCAGAGAGCCACCCACGAGTCTTGATAAGAGAAAGGCAAAGGATAGTATAAATAAAACCCAAAGAGTTTTATCCTTTAGAAGGGATAGACCCTTT
>JAXSOH010000004.1:0-43361 GCA_037925805.1 Aquificaceae bacterium | reverse complement strand
ACTACTGCTGCAACGGATTTTGCTGGCTATCTTAGCACAACATCCAACTGGCTTGTAGATTCGGGAAATTATGTAGATATAGCTGGTATAAGAGTATTGTCTTATGATGGAACGCAGAGATTCGTAGATGCTGCAACTCTTGCTAAAAACATAAACAGCGATAAGGACCTTCAGGCTCTTGGTATTGAGGCTGTAGCAAAGAACACAAACCAGGCGGACGCTACATATACTGGCTTTGCCAACTTTTACACTACATCGCTAAATACTGGTACCGCTGGAACTACTACGGTAAACGTTAATTCTGTTACGCTTGACTTTTATATCGGTAACGCCGTCGCAAGTGGTTCTGCAAACTTCTCTATCACTATGGACAGCAATATAACCAGTGTGCAACAGCTCGCGGATGCTATAAATACTCAGGCTTCTGGAGCGGGTTCTCCTATAAGTGCAAAGGTTGTGGATGGCAGACTTTTCCTTGAAACTAACAACGGAGAAACTGTAGCAGTGAGAAGTAGCGTTTCTGTGACTGTTAGCGGAACTGCAACATTCAATGTCAACATAAACTTG
This sequence comes from Aquificaceae bacterium, assembly GCA_037925805.1. Classification (GTDB taxonomy): domain Bacteria; phylum Aquificota; class Aquificia; order Aquificales; family Aquificaceae; genus Pampinifervens. The sequence goes on along the minus strand of JAXSOH010000004.1, from coordinate 42,794 downwards.
AATCAGGTTTTAGAAGGTGCGGGTACAGTAACCTTTAACACATCTACTGCTACTGACCAGAGAGCCTACTACATAGACGTAGGCACAGTGGACATAGCAGGTATAGACACCTATAAACTTGAATACAATGGTGTTTCCAGTGCTAACCAAGGCTTTAACTTCAATGTAGCCAACGGTTCTGACGCTACCGCCAAAAACCTATATGCGGTGAACGTGCTTACCAACGAAAGGGCAGAAGAGTCTATGCTCATAGTGAAAAAAGCCCTTCAACGCGTTGATACTGTGAGAGCCCAGATAGGTGCGATTATGAACAACCTCCAGTCCATATACGACTCTCAGAAGGTAGCCCTTGACAACACAAGAGAAGCTGAGAACGTCATAAGGAATACAGACTACGCAGAAGAGATGATGAACTTCACAAGACAGCAGATAAAGATGCAGTCTTCTATGGCTATGTTGGCACAGGCAAACCAAATGCCCCAGCTTGTGCTTCAGCTTCTAAGGTAATATATTATAACTAACATTAGGGGGAGGATGCCTCCCCCTTTTTAAAGATGAGGTGGAAGCTATGAGGGTAAGTTCACAGGATGTAAGGTTGGATTTGCCAGACCCCAAGCCTCAGGAGCTTGTGGTAAAAAGGCAAATGCAGGAGGGAGCCCTCCAGAATATGGAAAAGCAAATGCAAGAAAGCACCCAAAGGGCAGAATCTCAAAACAAGGTAAACTCCGAAGAAGTGAGAAAACTTCTTGAAGAGATAAGAAGCAAGTTTGATATGCTCAGCAAATATCTTCGTATAGAAATAGACTCAGACCTTGAGATACCCGTTGCCAAGATAATGGAAAGAGACACAAACAGGGTTATAAGGCAGATACCACCCGACTATCTTCTTGAACTTATCAAACGTATAGACCAAATGTTGGGCGTGCTTTTGGAAAAGGAGGCATAAGCTATGGCTGGCGATATATACTTTAACAATGTCACAGGGAGGTTTGATTGGGGGTCTGTAGTGGAACAGATAATAAGGGCAAAATCCATACCACTGCAAAAACTCTCACAGGAAGCTCAACAAATACAGGCAAAGCAGTCCGCCCTTCAGGGTCTTGCTGGTGCTATGGGAGACCTCTCAAAGCTCTTTGAAAACCTAAACATGGATGAGCTCTTTAGGGGTAAAAAGGCTAACTCTTCAGATAGCTCCGTGCTTACTGCCACAGCCAAAGAGAACACCCCCAATGTAACCCTTAACCTTTCTGTCTCAAAGCTCGCCCAAAAGGAAGCCTTAGTTACCGAACAGGGCATATCCGATATAAACTCCTCTATAAGCTGGAGTGCCTTTCAGATAGCCTACAATACAGGAAGCTCCACCCTTTACTTTGATGTTCAGGCAGGCTCTGGCAAACTTTCGGACCTTGTAAGTGCCATAAATGGTGCCTCTGGTAGCAAGATAGTTGCCAGCACCTTTTACGATGGAAGCCAATACAAGCTAATGCTCTCTGAAAGGGATGAGGCTTCTTCTACTGCAGAAACAGGTGAAGGAAACACGGTCATATCCTTCAATCTTGCACCAGTTATAAACGGAAATACATGGAACTTAGATAACGTCAATCCCCTTCAGAGTGCTCAGAACGCACAAATAAGCATAGGCTCAAACACCCTCACGAGCCCAAGCAACAGGTTTGAAAACATAATAGATGGTCTTAGTGTTGAGGTAAAAAAGCAAGGAAATGCCACGATTACAGTAAATGAAGACTACTCTGCGGTCTCAAAGTTTCTGGGAGATTTTGTAAGGAGCTACAATGCGGTTATATCTCAAGTAAATCAGCTCACGGATAAGGATGCACTCTTTCAGGGAGACTATTCCATAACGGGTATAAAGACAGAGCTCTCAAGGATGTTGGATAAGCTCTTTGCTAACGACTTGGTGAACATAAAGGAAGATGGAACTCTTGAGGTAAACAGCTCTGCGGTCAATTCCTTAGCCAGCTCAAACCCACAAAGGCTCAGGGAAGCTATCACAGACCTCAAAAACACCATGGGAGGCTATGCTCTAAGAACCTCTACAACCCTTCAGAGCTTTAGCAACGACTTTCAAAGCAGGCTTGACCAAATGAAACAAAGGGCTGATGTTTTGGGACAACAGCTTCTTCAGGAGGAAAGAAGGCTTAAACTTGAGTATGCAAAGGTGGAGGCTTTTATGGATAAAGCCCAGGAAGTAATGGGTAGATTACAAACCTTTATGGTAAGTTTATCAGAATCTCAAAAAGGGAGGTAAGTCATGAAAAAGTATGAAAACCTTGAACTGGCCGTGCTTACTGCAACCCCCATAAGGCATGTGATAATGCTCTACGAGGGTCTTATAGAAGCCCTCCAGACAGCCCTTGAGGTTATGAAGTCAGGCTCCGAAGAGATAGAAGACCTAAAGAGGAAATACGAAAACCTTGAAAAGGCGACGGATATCCTCACAGCCTTGGAGCTTACCCTTAACGAAAAAGAGGGGGGTGAGATAGCAAAAAGGCTACACGAGATATATGTCTCTATAGGCAACGATATAACCAGAATATCCATAAAGGGCGATGAGCCACAAACCATAGAAAAGGCAATAAGGGTGCTCAGCGAGCTTAAGGAGGCATGGGAGGATGTAGAAAAGCAAGTATACAAAGGAGGATAAAATGTATCCAAACGCTTATCTTGAGAATATGGTTCTTACCTCAAACCCCATAAGGCAAGTTATACTGCTTTATGATAAGGCAATATCTTGTCTTGAAGAGGCTGCGGAGATAATGGAAAAGGGCTCGGAGGAGACAGAAGACCTAAAAAGGAAATACGAAGCCATGGGCAGGGCTGCTGAGATCTTTACAGTGCTTGACGCTACGCTGAATATAGAACAAGGTGGCGAGATAGCAAGAGGTCTGCGCGAGATATATCAGGCACTTTTGAGCGACATGTTAAGGATAACCGTAGAAGGAGATGAGCCACAAACTCTCAAGAAGATGGTAAAAATACTCTCTGACCTTAGGGAAACTTGGGAAGAGGTGGAGAAAAAGGTCTATGGAAAGCCTGAAGCAGTTACTGCTTAGTTGTCAGGTTTACCTACAAGAAGGTGAATGGGATAAACTAACAGAGGCTCTGGGTAGCATAAGGCAGGAGCAGATAGAGAACCTTGATCTTTCAACAGCTCAAGAATGTTTGAATATACTTGAGCATCTCATCAAAGACGCAGAAGATGCAAGGAATAAAATTGCGGAAAACCTCGTAAATCTCAGAAAGTTTAAGGAGGGCTATAGCTTTTAGCTTTCTCTATACACAAGCCTGAGTATGAATTCCTTTATGCTTCCAGAGTAGTCAAAGGCACCCACAAAGTTAAGAACCTTTTGTAGCTCTTCCTTTGCCCTTTCTTTTGTCTTTTCCACACCACCCTTTTCAAGGACAAAGGCTATAAGCTCTTCCCTCCTCCTTTCGTAAAAGAGTTTTTTCTTCTCTCGGCTTAGGTTTTCTAAGAGAGAGATAAGAGGGTATGTGCATTTTCCCTCCGCAAGGTCTGAACCCACTGGCTTGCCGAGTTTTTCCTCAGAACCTGCGTAGTCCAGAGCATCATCAACAAGCTGAAAAGCCCTGCCGGCAAGTATGCCCACATGGTAAAAATCCCAATAATCCCTTCTGTTTGCCATTAGAGCTCCTACTGCCATACATGCACCAAAAAGTGCACCAGTTTTGTAGTCAATAATCTTCATATAAGTCTCTTCGCCAATTAGCCTACCCAGGTTTTTAAGTTCCAAAAGCTGTCCCTGAGACATTTTCATCACCGCATCGCTAAGGACTTGAACGCTTTCAAGGTTTCCATACTGTGCGTATAGAGAGAGTGCCTTTGCATACATATAGTCACCCGTTAACACGCATGCTTGATTGCCAAAGACAAGGTTGGCACTTTTTTTGCCCCTTCTTGTTTGTGCACCATCCACCACATCATCATGAAGCAAAGAGGCTATATGCACATATTCTATGCCAACCGCCAAGGGAACGACCCTCTCCACATCACCACCCAAGGCTTCACATACCATTATGGTTAGAAGTGGTCTGACACCCTTGCCTCCAGAGGATATTATGTATTCCCCTATCTCGTAAACTTCTCTTACCTCTGGGTCAAGATAAGATATTATCCTTTCTCTTATATCCTGCGTGTTTACCATAGGCTAAAATAGTATAAAACAGCTTTACCACTGAGCGGTAATCTTTGCTTTTTTGTTAAGGTATTTGTCCACCGCAAGTGCTGCCTTTACTCCATCCGCAGCAGCTATAACCGCCTGCTTTATGTTGGTGCATAGCACATCACCCGCAGCGAAAACCCCGGGAACCGAGGTCATCATCTCCTCGTTAACTACTATGCAGTGTTCTCCTGTCATCTCCACTTGGTTCATTAAAAAGTCCACAGAAGGCTTGTTGCCACCAAGGAAGATAAAAACCCCATCCACCTGTAATAGTTTTTTCTCCTTGGTGTCTATGTTTTGAACCAAAAGTCCTTCTACAAGAGAAGTGCCAACTATCTCCAAAACCCTGTGATGCAAAAGGATTTCTACCTTTGGGTTAAATTGTATCTCGGAGACCATTTCATGAGGAGCTTTTATCCTGCTTGAAGGCACAACCAAGTAAATTTTATTTGCAAAGCGAGCTATAAACTCAGTTTCCTCAAGAGCGTAGTCATCCTCTCCTATAACCGCCACAGGTCTATCTTTGAAAAAGGCAGCGTCGCAAACTCCACAGTAGGATACACCCTTGCCAAGAAACTCTTCCTCACCCTTATACTTGTTAGTCCTTTCCATAGCACCAGATGCTATTATTACCGCTCTACTCTTAAACTCTCTCCCATCTATGGTATAGACCTTTTTTATCTCGCCGAGAAGGTCTGTGGCTATTACCTTACCCCTTACGAACTCTGCACCAAAGGCTTTGGCATGCTCGCGTATGAGCTTTAGAAGTTCATAACCAGATAGTGGTCCCCTTATGCCAGGATAGTTCTCTATCTGCTGGGTCACTCCTAATGCTCCATCTGCCTCAGCTCTGTATAGCACCAGTGTAGAAAGCCCAGCTCTTGCGGTATATATGGCCGCAGAAGCACCAGCAGGACCACCACCAATTATGACAACATCGTAAATCTTATCCGTGCTAAAGTCCAAAGTCAGCTCCATCTCTATCCTCCTAAGGATAAAAATATATCCCCCGAAGGGGGGAGCTCTCAAGTATTGAGAGCTTCGTAAACCCTACCCACAATTTCTTGAGAAGGCTTGAGGGTCTTATCTCCTTCTTTCCACTTTGCTGGACATGCTTCATCTGGGTGGCTCATAAGGTAGGCGTTTGCCTTCATCTTCCTCACAAGTTCCTCTGCGTTCCTTCCCACATTGTAGAAGTTCACCTCAGAGCCAACAAGAATGCCATCGGGGTTTATTATAAAAGTTCCTCTGAGAGCTAACCCCGTATCTTCGTCATAAACACCAAAGAGCCTTGAAACCTTTCCCGTAGGGTCCGCACCCATTAGGTATTTCACCTTCTCAAGGAGCTTTTCTGTTCTTTGCCAAGCAAGGTGTGTATACTTGGTATCTGTGGAGACGGATATTACCTCCACGCCCATCCTCTGGAGCTCCTCGTAATACTCCGCAAGGTCTGCAAGCTCTGTGGGACATACAAAGGTAAAGTCCGCAGGGTAGAAAAATAGCACTACCCATTTTCTTTCTCTGAGAAGGTCCTCCAAAGAAACCTTCCCAAAGCCGAGGGTTTTGGGGTCATAAACCTCCATCTCAAAGCCTGGAACCTTTTGTCCAACTCTTAGCATCTTACAACCTCCTTTCCAAGATTTATTATTGAGTATTATAATCTATTGAGAATAATTTGCAAGATGATTTAAGTCATACTTGTATGCTTTCCCTTGCATACCCCCATTACTTAAAAAGGCTGTAGGACCACCTTCTTATCATCTCTTCGTCACTATCGGATATGTCTTCAAACTGTAAGCCTATGCAGGTTTTGTCTTCGGTTATGTAAAGGTTTCTTACAGTAGAGGGTATACGCAAAGTGTGTTTACCAAGAGAAAACTCCACAGTAAGACTTGCCCCTGGGAAAAGGTGTATAGCCTCATCAATGCATATTCTTACACCTCTTGTGCTTATATCAGTAATCCTTCCCTCGTATACCCTATCTTCCTTTAAATGGCATTTCCCTGGGAGGCTTGCCTTCCATCTTGGCGTCTCCCTTAGGTCTATCCTTCTCAGTGGCTCAATGTGTGAAAGTTTGAGTATCTTATGCCCTGCCTCTTCTGAAACCTCACTTATTAGCTGATAAAACTTGTATTTACCGTCATCTTCTCTAAAAACTTGAAACTCAAGCCTTGAACCGGGCACTATATCTGCGGGAATGTTGTCAAAGACCATAACAGAAAAGCTATCCTTATCCTTTTTCCACAGTATGGCTCTGTATTCCTTTCCTCCTAAGATTAGGGATATGGGTTGATACAGATCTAAGTCCTTCGTGCTGTGAAGTGGCAGAAACTTGGGAACAAGCTCAAACCCAAGTTTTTTTCTTATGCTATAGAGCTTGTTTGCCACTTCGTAGGAAGTATCTATTTTGATGAGCTTTTCTATGCAGTTTTCAAAGGTGCTCCTGCTCCAAAAAACATTCTCCTCACCGCATCCCTCTAAGAAACTCTTCTCTTCTTGTGTAAGTGGGTTTTTAGTCCAGTTCATGACACACTACCAGTATAATTTAATGTCTTGGAGATTGTCAAGAGTCTTTATAATATTATTGGGAGGTTGCAGTGAAAAGAGCGATACTTATAAGGCTATTTGTGGTTCTAACAGTGGTCTTCCTCGTAATGCTTGCTGTAGCCCTATATACCCTTAGGTCTCAGGCTCTTGGAGACTCAAAGCTGAAGGCTTACATCATATCGGAGCTTGTCAGGGATACACTTACCTCCTATATGGTCATGGGGGTAATGGATAGGAGAGATGAGTTTTTGAGCAGAATAAAGGAAATAAAAGGTGTAGAAGAGATAAGGGTTATAAGGGCAAAAAGTGTAGTAGAGCAGTTTGGTGCAGGCACAAGGTTTGAAGTGCCAAAGGATGAGCTGGAAAGGGCTGTTCTTGAAAGTGGTAAGGCTATGGAAAGGCTTGATGAGTCTTTAACAAGCGTAGTATATAAAATTGTAATACCCTACAAGGCAGTGCCGATAAAAGGGATAAACTGCCTTCAATGTCATAATGCACAGCCAGGAGAAACATTGGGTGCCATAAGCCTGACTATGGACCTCACACACATAAGAAAAAACTCTGCGGAGGTTTTTTCCTGGCTAACCGTTGTGTTTATGCTGTCTCTTGGGGGTATTGCCTTCTTTGTAAATCTGTTTATAACAAGAATGTCTAACTTTATAAGAGAGCTTGCATACGCCATGAAGTCCGCAAGTGAGGGAACTTTTACCTGTGATGTGAAAACAGACCCGGGTTATGAAGCAAGTTTTCTAAAAAGCACTCTCCAAAGTTCCTTTTCAAACCTCCAAAGCACGCTTAACTCAATAGAAGAAAAGGTAAGAACTATGATAGGTTATGGTGTTCTCAAGACGGGCAATGTGCTATCGGACACATCCAAGATAGTGGATGAGCTCTTGAATATATACAAGTTCAAGAGGGTTATTGAGAAGGATAAGCGCAAAAAGGATGTTTATACAAGAATAAGGGAAGTGCTTGAAGACTATATGAGCCTTAATAGATATTCTTTATATGAGGTAGACCAGGGCAGGAACAAGATTAGCACAGTTTATGTAAAAGGTCAGGACTGTTGGTGCAATGAGGTTATCTTTGAGAACGCAGACGAATGTAGGGCAAAGAGGACTGGTGTGGATGTGGACTCAAGGGAGTTTCCCTGCGTGTGTCCCAATTTTTCAGACAACAATTCATGCAAAGAAGGGAGTTTGCATTACTACTGTATGCCTGTCTATGTGGGTGGTGCAGTTGGCAATGTGGTGCAGTTGGTTTATGAACCAGAGATGGAGTCCTTTATAAACCTCATAATTCCCTACATAAAGGGCTATTTTAATGAAGCAGCTCCTGTGCTTGAAGCCAGAACCTACATGGACATTTTGAGAGAGCAGTCTCTAAAAGACCAGCTAACAGGTCTTTACAATAGAAGGTTCCTTGAGGAAACCATTGATAAACTATCCGCTCAGATAAAGAGGCGCGGGTCTACGCTCGGAATACTTATGATAGACGTGGATTACTTCAAACAGGTAAACGACACTTACGGACACGATATGGGAGATAAGGTTCTCAGAGAGGTGGCAAACATCCTTGTAAAGTCTGTAAGGGAGGCGGACATGGTTATAAGGTATGGTGGTGAGGAGTTTATGGTGCTTCTTATGGATGTGCAGGCGGGCAAATCGGAGGAGGTGGCAGAGAAGATAAGAAAGGCTATGGAAAACCATACCATAGAGGCGCCTGGTGTTGTTCTTAAGAAGACAATAAGCGTAGGTGTTTCAGAGTTTCCCGTAGACAGCGATAGAATATGGCAGTGCATAAAGTTTGCGGATGTTGCCCTTTACAAGGCTAAAGAAATGGGCAGGAACAAGGTTATGAGGTTCAAACCTGAGTTTTGGCAAGAGGAAGGCTATTAGAATATTCTTTTTATGAGGGATAAAGACCTTATAAGACTTGAATTCTTTCAGGTTCTTGACAGGATAAAGGCGTATGCCCACTCAAAGGCAACAGAAAGACTTATTGAACAGATAAGACCCATAACAGACCACAAATCCCTTGAGGACACTGTTCATCTCCTTCAAGATTATATGCGTGTATCGGACAGAATCTTGATTTATGAGTTTGAGGACGTAGAGGAGCTTATACGAAAAACTACCATAAGGGATTATGTGATTACAGTGGAAGAAGCCCTTTCAATTTTGAAGGTTATAAAGCTAATCAGGGAAGTAAGACGGTCTATCGGGGAAGCCGTTCAAACACACAAAAGTCTCATATACCTTACAAAGGGTCTTTATCTTTTTAGTAATCTTGAGAACCTCATAGAGTCCATTATAGACCCCAGGGGCTTTGTAAGGGACTCCGCCAGTGAAAGTTTAAGGGATATAAGACAGAAAATTAGGGACACAGAAAAAGAGCTTCTTAAAAGGCTTGAAACCGTTTTTTCAAGACCCGATGCGGACAGGGTCTTCTCTGACAAGTTCGTAGCTTACAAAAATGGCAGGTATGTCCTGCCAGTAAAGACCACAGAGGTTAAAAAAATAGTAGGTATTGTTCATGGAACCTCTTCTTCTGGCTTTACCACCTATGTGGAACCTCAGAGCGTTATAGAATTAAACAACAGGCTTACCACCCTGCGGGATGATGAAGAGGAAGAAGTAAAAAGGATACTCAGAAAGCTTTCTTCTGTGATAGGCGAGCAAGCTCAGAGGCTCACAGAAGCCTTTAAAACCCTTGTGAAGGTGGACTATCTAAAGGCTGTGGCACAGTTTTCAGAGTCATATGGAGGTAAGTTTCCAAAAGTTGGAGACAGTATAGAGCTTCTTGGCGTGAAGCATCCTCTTTTGGTGTTTCTAAAGGAAGAAGTTGTCCCCCTTGATATAGTAATAAGGGACAAAAAGGGTCTTGTGCTAACAGGACCTAACACGGGTGGCAAGACGGTAGCTCTCAAAACTCTCGGGCTCTGCTGTCTGCTTTTTCAATCTGGCATACCCATACCTATACAGGAAGGCACACTACCAGTTTTTGAAAATATCTTCGTAGACATAGGAGACGAGCAGAGCATGGAGCAGAGCCTTTCTACTTTTTCTTCTCATATTACAAACATAGCGGAGTTTCTACCCAATGTAAACAACAAAAGCCTTGTGCTTCTTGATGAGCTGGGTGCTGGGACAGACCCAGTAGAGGGTTCAGCCCTTGGCATTGCCCTTCTTGAAGACCTAAGGGAGAAGGATGCTTTTGTGCTTGTCAACACCCATCACACACCCATAAAGGTCTACGCCCTAAACTCCGATTATTACACCCCAGCCACTACACTCTTTGACAAGGAAAGCCTTAGACCACTCTACAAGATAGTTTACGATGCGGTAGGTGAAAGTATGGCTCTTTTTGTAGCCCAAAGATGTGGCTTGTCACAGGAACTTATAGAAAGGGCAAAGGCTTTTCTCCCTGCTGGCTTTGAGGAATATTTCAGTGCAAGAGAAGCCCTTGAAAGCTATATAAAAGAATATCAGGAAAGGCTGAAAGAACTACAAGAGGAAAAGGAAAGAGCAGAAAGGTTAACTTTGGAAAGAGAAGCTATGTTGAAAGAACTTGAAAACAAGAAAAAACAGGAAATAAAAAAAGCGGTAGAAGAGCTAAGGGAACGCTTTGAAGAATTTCTCCTCGAAGCGGAAAAGCACATGAGAAGCCTTAAGGACAGGCAAAAGCTAAGAGAACTCTTTAGAGAGAAGATAGAGAGCGTCTATCAAAGGGAGCAGGAGGAAAGTATAGAGGTTGGTGATTGGGTGGAGATATTAGGTTCAAAGGGTAAGGTGCTTGAGATAAAGGATGATAGGGCGTGCATTCTATCCGGAGGTGTAAAGGCTTGGGTGAGGCTTTCTGAACTCAAAAAAACAGAGCCACCACCAGAAGAGCAAAAGCCGGAGAAGGTCTTTGAAATAAGAAAAAGTTCACCCTCTGAGATAAACCTCACAGGCTTTAGTGTTCAAGAAGCCCTTACAAAACTTGAGTTATTCCTCCAAGAAGCCCACAGCATGGGTCTAAAGGCGGTTAAGGTGGTTCACGGGTATGGCACCTTAAAGAAAGCAGTTCAAGACTTTCTCTCTTCCTCACCCCTTGTAGTTTTCCACAGAGAAGGATATCCAAAGGAGGGAGGTGCAGGGACCTCCCTAGCGTATTTAAAAAGAGACTAACATGCACTTCCCGGTGAACCTGAGCAGTCAGAGCAGAGATGTATGGGATGCACCTTTAGGAGAAACTCAAGCCCTTTTTCTTCAAACCATGGTGCCACATCTCCATGTTTTACCTTCCACATGAAGTATTTTTCAAAGGCGGACTTTATGTAGTGCATTATGGCACCCTTCTTGTAAAGAACCGTTGACCTTGGTGGAAGCACGGGAGAGGCAAAAAAGCCCATGGCATCTCCACCCATGTCTGCAATGCATATAGCAGACAGCTCTGGCACATACCTGTCTGGGTTGTTTCTAATGTCGTTAACTATATTATGAGCTACTGCAAGAGCCATCTGCTCTATCATCATACCTGTCTTTGGTGCACCCGTGGGTATGGGGGTTTGTTCCACTGGAGGTATGGCGGTGACCACTCCAACACCAAAGATGTTTTTATAGGTTGGGTTTTGGAAGCACTTGTTTACTATAACCATCTTGTTGGCTGGGTTTGCCACCTTTTCTCCTGCGGACTGGACTACCTCTGGTCCCATAAACCTTGGCATGAGCATGGAGAGCTTTGCAGGAGCCTCGTAGGTCTTGCCTTCAAGGTCTTCGTATATTACCTTGTCGGGTTCTACCTTAGTTATCTTCACGTTTGCCACCCACTTTATGCTCCTTTCTGCCATAATGTCTTCCATAAGCCTTCTGGAGGGTCCAACACCACCAAGACCCATATGTCCCACATAGGGCTCAGAGGTTATGTAGGTTATAGGGACCTTGTGTCTTATACCCCTCTTTTTAAGCTCATGGTGGAGCATAAAGGCAAACTCGTAAGCTGGACCGAAACAGCTCACCCCAGGTATGGCACCAACTACTACAGGTCCAGGGTTTCTGTAAAACTCTTCAAGTTTCTTATTTAGCTCCATGGCATGCTCAGCGGTGCAGACAGAGGTGGAATACTGCTCTTGACCCTCTGCACCAAAGACCAGCTTGGGACCTGTCGCTATCACAAGGTAGTCATATTCTACTGTTTTGCCACCCTTTGTCTTTACCTTGTTAGTCTCTGGGTCAATGCTTTCTGCATCCTCGTTTATGAAGTCTATACCATGTTTTGGAAGCAAGCCTGCAAGTGGGACACTTATATCTTCAAACCTTCTCCATCCTAAGGCAAGGTGAGGATAAGAAGGAGTGAAGCCAAAATAGGGTCTTCCAGAGATGACTGTGACCTTGAGATCGCTGTGCAACTTTTTCAAGTCGTAGGCGGTGGCTATTCCTCCTACACCGCCACCAATTATTACCACATGCTTACTCATAACACAACCTCCTGAGTTTTATAAGCAATAGCTTATAATTATATAAGCAAAATGTTGAATGGGTCAAATAAAATTACAAAAAACTCCTTTTGTCCTTTATAATTCCTTCTGATATAATTAAAAAGTCATGAACTATGTCAGGAGGTAATATCATGGAAACCTCAAGAAGGGACCTTATGGGTCTCGCCATAGGCGGTTTAGGAGTAGTAGGAGTCCTTGGGGTTCTATACCCAATTGTCAAGACACTTGCACCAAGTGCCGCCTCCCTTGCGGGTGCTATGGTGGAGGTGGACGTAGCTTCAATTCCTGAAGGGCAGGTAAGGGTTGTCTCATGGAAAGGCAAACCCGTCTTTGTGGTCAAACTTCCTCAGGGCTTCCAATGGACTGGTAAGGCGAAAGAGGAAAACAACGCAAAACTTCTTCAGGGACAGGAAGCATACGCCCTTATAGCAGTTTGCACCCATCTTGGCTGTGTCCCCCTTTGGAAACCTCAAGGTGAGGCGGAGTTTAACTATCCTGTTTTTCATTGCCCCTGTCATGGTGGTTTTTACTCTCCATGGGGTGATAATGTAGCTGGACCTCCTCCACGACCTCTACATGTGCCTCCGCAGAAGAAGGAAGGTAATAAGTTAGTTATAGGTGAGCCAGGGTTTGTCAAGGAACTTACATAAGGAGGTATAAAAATGCTTGGAAGGATAGGTAGGTGGATTGATGAAAGGGCACATCTTTCTGAGCTATGGCAGTCTCAGATGGTGGACTATAAAGTCCCCAAAAACCTTACATTTCCCTATGCCTTTGGCGTAATGGCAATCGTTGCCTTTGCCATTCAGATTATCTCTGGCATATTCCTCACCATGTATTACCAACCAAACGTCCATACCGCCTTTGACAGTGCCAACTATACCATAATGAAGGAAGTCCCCTTCATGTGGCTTATAAGGCACGCGCACGCAGCGGGGGCGAACTTCTTCCTTGCTATCGTATACCTCCATATATTCACTGGCATATATTACAACGCCTACAAAAAGCCAAGAGAGATTACATGGATAATAGGATGGGTTATATACTTTGTCCTTCTCGTAACCGCTCTTACAGGATACCTCTTACCTTGGGGACAGCTCTCCTACTGGGGAATGGTGGTTACCGCAGAAATACCCACCTCCATAGACTCCGCTCCTATAATAGGTAGCCTCAAAATAGGCGAAACTGTTTCCATATGGATGAAGGGTGGATATGAAATAGGGCAGATAACCATTGGAAGGTTCTTTGGTCTTCACATATGGCTTTTGCCACTTATACTTCTGCTTCTTGTGAGCGTCCACCTCTACTTGGTGCGTGCTGCAGGTATATCCAACCCAGAGGGAAGAGAGATAGACAAGAAAAAAGAAGGCGTGCCTTTCCACCCCTACATGACCCTCAAAGAAGGTGCATATGTGATGGGATACCTTGCGGTGTTCTTCTTCTTTGTCTTTTTCTACATGCACCACTTTTTACCACCAGACAACTACGACCCTGCAGACCCCTTCAAGACACCAGCCCACATAGCCCCTGAGTGGTATCTGCTCGCCTACTACACCATATTTAGGTCCATACCAGACAAGTTCCTTGGTTTTGTAGCCTTTAACCTTAGCCTTGTTTTCCTTCTTATACTGCCCTTCCTTGACTTCTCTCCTCTAAAAAGTGCAAGGAATAGACCTCTGTTCTTTATAATGTTTATAGTGCTTGTAATATCTTCTATGGCTCTTACCATACTTGGCACTATGCCCCCCACACCCACCAACGCAATGCTTGGTCTTATCTTTACTGCCGGTCTTTTTGCCTTTTTCCTTGCCCTTCCTGTAATCTCCATCATAGAGTGGGGTTGGTATAAAGCAAGAGGAGGTGAGAAGCAATGATTAAGGCTGTGTTTTTTACGGTCATCATAGTTCTCTTTTTCTACATAATATGGATAAATAACATTTTTGCCCCTCACGAGCGTTATGAAATGCCCGCTGAGCATGCAAAGATAGCAGAAGATGTAAAAAGCTATGCAAAAGAAGGTAAACAGCTCTTTGAGCAAAACTGTCAGGCATGCCACTCTGTTAGGTATGATGCGGTGTATATAAGCTCCGTGCAGGCAAATCCAAAGCTCCAGACACTTCAAGAAAAGTATGGAAAGGTGCTTCCAAGAGATGTATACCAAGCAGTGTTTCATGAAGACCTTATGGGTTTAAAGGAATCCTTCGGTAAAGTGCCTCCAGACCTCTCCACCATGTATTTAGTTAAGGGTAAGGAATATCTTTACGCCTTTACTCTTGAGCCTCAGAAGGTCCTGCCAGGCACCTCCATGCCACCTATTATGGCAGGAAGACCTGAAGAGACCGCAAAGATAATAGCTTACCTTAAATCTGTGGCTGAGCCTTCTCCGGAAGAGAAAAACAAGAGAGTTCTTATGGGCGTAGGAACTTTAGCCTACCTTATAGTTATGGGTGTTCTTCTTTGGTTATGGAGGGGTAAAATACTCAAGAAGACAGGCTTGCACTGATACAAAGGCTATTCAAAGGACACTCTCCGCATAGGGGAGTGCTCCTACAATACCTTTTTGCATGCTCGTCTATAAGGGCATGGAATTCCTTATAAACTTCAATATCTTGGGGTAGGCTTGATTCAAAGAAATTCTTTAGTTTGTGATAGTCTCCTTCAATGTTCATAAACCTTTTAATAAACCTCTGCGTGTATTTATCTATAACAAAGCTGAGCCTTTCACCAGCATACAAAAGTATAGCGTCTGCAGTTTCGGGTCCTATGCCTTTGACCTTTAACAGCTCCTCTCTTGGTAAGGTCTTTACCATGTCTGTAGGATTTATAAATTCAGCGACTTCTTTTAGTCTGATAGCTTTTTGATTGTAGAAGCCAGAAGGTTGGATAAGTTCTTTGAGCCTTTCTAAGTGGACTTTTCTGATAAAATCAAGCGATAGCTCACCATACCTCTTGAGGTTCTCTAAGGACTTTTCCACGTTCCTCCAGCTTGTGTTCTGCGTTAGCACCGCACCTATTATGACCTCATCTCTGTGGTCTGTTCCCCTTCGGTTATGGTAGTAAGCATCCACTGGCCACCATCCCTGAAAACCGTAAAGGTCAAGTAAAAGCTCGTATAACTCCAGCAATTTCATCGTATAACTTCTCTCCTTTTGAGTATTTTCTGCCTAAATCTATAGCTTTTTCTCTTTCAAGAAAGCCTTCCCTTACCAGCAATTGGAGAAACTGTGTAAGGTTATGTAGCTTTTTAGGTTCTTGGCTACCCCTTTCAAAGTCAAGCATATAGACCTCTCCATCCTCGCCCAAGAGGGTATTTTTGTCAAGGCTATGAAGCTCGTCCTTGTTTATGCCAAGAGAGTCCAAAACCTTAATGAGCTCCAATACCTTCAGATAAACCCTTGCCTTTTCCTCAAGGGATAGCCTTTTCTTTTCTAAAGGGACACCTTCAATAAAAGGGTAGACTATAAAGTCCTTCCCGCAAAAAAGAACTTGCGGAAAGCCTACGTGTCCCAAAAGCCTTTTTAATATCTTGCATTCCTTCTGTATGGCGTATACTCTCTCCTGGTCTTTAGCAACCTTTATGGCTACCTTTTGCCCTTTCCACATACCTTTGTAGATATATCCTCTCCATCCCTTGCTAAAAAGCTCAAGCCCTTCCACTTCCTTTTTAAACTCTTCAAACTTCACCAACCACTTTGTAGCCCCACTCTTCCACTGCGGACTTGAGGACATAAAAGGGTATCTCTTCTTCCATGTGAACCTGCACTTTACCCTCTTCAAGACTCACCTCAACATGGGAGACACCCTCAATAGAATATATTGCTCTCTTTACTCGCTCTACACAGTGGAGGCAGGTCATACCTTCAACCTTTAGCGTCTTTCTCATCATAATTTCTAATATAAGGCATCTCGTATGTATCTGAGTAGCCTATAGCTTTTACTATATAGTCAGCATCCGCCCTTGTGTTCATGTTCAGAAAGGAAAAAAGCATAGGGTCTTGCTCTAAAACTTCCCATTTGGGAACTTCCTTATATGGAAACTTTTTCACAAGGTCTAACACCCTTTCACCACCCGATTCAATATATAGCTTTAGCTCTGGCAAAACCTGTTTATAATAAACTGCAAAAAGTGGATAGAGCCTTCCGTCTATATTAAAGAGGGTTATAGGTGGCTTCGCCTTTTCTAACAGTAGATTTACTACTTCCTTCTTTATAAGTGGCATGTCCCCAGCTACGATAAGAGCTCTATCTACTCTTAAGTTTTCCAATGCTGTATAGATGCCTGCAAGAGCAAATTGTTTTTCAAGTGTATCCTTTAGAATTTCTACTCCCTTTAGAAAGGAAAACTTTTCTTCGTCCTTTACCACAAGACACAGTCTTCCACAGATACTCTTCAAGGCTTCGAGCGTATACTCTATAACCCTCTTCCCACCTATCTGATAGAGAAGTTTATCCTCACCAAATCGTCTACTAAGACCGCCTGCAAGCACAAAGCATTCTATCATTCCCTTATTATAAGTTTTGCACCGTTTGGTAGTATTTCTATCTTTTCCCCCGTGTTATGCTCCTTTGGTATGTATACATAAGTGCCCGCTGGTATGATACTGGTTTTTATGTGAGGGTTTAGGTCTCTAAAGGCACTTTCCTTTACGCTCTTTTCAGTAAGAACCTCTTGAATAGATGTATCTTTCTCTACTATCTTCCCATCCACGCTTAATCCTTCAACCCTAACAGATAACCCATATCTTTCGGGGTCTCTTGCAAGAAGAAGCACCGCAAAAAAGGCAGGGACATAGTTTCTCGTCTCCTCTGGCAAAAACCCCTGCGTTGCCCAAAAGTCTACACCCCCCGTCCTTCTCGTTACACAACCCTCACCACAGTTATAGCTGGCAAGAGCAAGCTCCCAGTTTCCAAACATGCTGTATAGGTCTTTTAGATATCTCATGGCTGCATCTGTAGCCTTAAGGACATCAAACCTCTCGTCCACAAACTGGTCAACTCTGAGCCCATACCTTCTTGCGGTAGAGGGAATAAACTGCCAAAGCCCTGCTGCACCAGACCTTGAGACTGCATGGTTGTTAAAGGCACTTTCTATAACGGGTAGAAGAGAAAGCTCCTCAGGAAGACCATGTTTTTGCACTATTGGTCTTATTAGAGGCATGTAGTAGTTTGCCCTCTGTAAAGTGAGCTCAAAGAACCTTTTATTACTAAGATAGTAATCCATAAACCTTTTTATCTCCTCTCTATTTGGTATGGGTATACCAAGAGTATTTGCCTCTTCCCTTATGAACTTTTCTTCTTCTTCCGTAAAGTAAAAGCTACCTTTCTGCACGAGGTTTACTTGATTGTCCACCTTTGGCATAACCGCTTGTCTTACAGTGGGAGTGCAAGAACTTAGGAATGCGGGCAATAATCCTAAAAAAAAGACCCCCTTTCTCATGGTTGTCCTCAATTATGTATTATACACACATCGCCACCAAGATTATAAATTTAATACATCATGTGGCCACTTGCATCCCTTAGTTTAACAGAGTTAAGAAATATACTTGCAGAGCTTGGGCTTGAACCCTATAGGGCAAGTCAGATCCTTGACTGGGTTTACAAGAAGTTTGAAACGGATTTTCAGAACATGACAAATCTCTCAAAGGCACACAGAAGCATGCTTTCTGAGCATTTTAAGGTTCATACTCTTGAGTTCATCAGTAAGGTGTTGGCTGAAGACTCGGTAAAGTATATATTCAAGACCGAAGATGGACATTTAATAGAAACAGTCCTTATATTTGAGAGAGACCATCTAACTTTGTGTGTATCCTCTCAGGTAGGCTGTGCGGTGGGGTGTAGGTTTTGTGCCACTGCAAAGGATGGGCTTTTGAGAAACCTGACAACCTCTGAGATAATTGACCAGTATCTTCTTGTGCAAAAAGAAACACCCAATAGGATAAGGAACGTGGTCTTTATGGGTATGGGCGAGCCTTTGGCAAACTACGAAGCAGTCAGAAAGGCTGTGGAGATAATGGTAAGCCCATGGGGTATAGACCTCTCCAAGAGGAGGGTTAGTATATCCACAAGCGGTCTTGTATCCCAGCTCAGAAGAATGGCACAAGACCCCCTTATGAAAGAGTTAAACCTTGCGGTCTCCATAAACGCACCCTCTCAAGAACTTAGAGAAACCCTTATGCCCATAAGCAAAACCAACAGCCTTGAGGAGATACTTCAGGCTCTCATAGAATTTCCCTATCCCCCCGACAGAAGAATAATGCTTGAGTATGTTTTGATAAAAGACCTCAATGACTCACCCACACAGGCGGAAGCCTTAGCCAAGCTCATAGCTCCCTACAGGAAAAAGTTTAAAGTAAACCTCATACCCTACAACCCAGACCCATCTATTCCCCTTGAAAGACCATCTATGGAAAGCGTATATGTCTTTCAAGAAGTGCTAAGGAAATACAACATATCCACCTTTATAAGACTTAGCAAGGGTATTGAGGTTTTCGGAGCTTGTGGACAACTAAGGAGCAAGAGGCTTGAGCTTATGGTAAAATAAAAGCGTGCAGGAAGTTCCTAAGTGGCTCAGAGAGCTTATAGTAGTTGTAATAGTGGTTCTCCTTATAAGGGCTTTTCTTCTACAGGCTTACAACATACCTTCTGGCTCTATGAAACCCACCCTTCTTGTGGGTGATTTTATACTGGTCAACAAGCTGGTTTACAGGCTTTCTGAACCTCAGAGAGGGGATATAGTGGTTTTTAAGTGGCCAGTAAACCCGCAGATAGACTTCATAAAGAGGATAATAGGTATGCCTGGCGACACTCTTGAAATAAGAAGTGAAAGGGTGTTTATAAACGGTCAAGAATTACCTTTGAGGTTTGTAGAAGAGGTTTTGGAGGATGGAAATCTAAAGCTCATCTACGAAGAAACACTTCCCAATGGGGTAAAGCACAGAATAGCCCTATACCAAAGCCCTTTTATCCAAAGAAAAGATGTTTATTATGCTAAGATACCTGAAGGATACTACTTCGTAATGGGAGACAACAGAGACAATAGCGAAGACAGCAGATACTGGGGGCTTTTGCCAAGAGAGAACATAGTGGGAAAGGCTTTTGTAGTTTACTTTTCTGGAGACATACCCCCACTTGACAGCACAGATGTAAGTATACTGACTGGCTTTAAACAACTATTCCTTGCCCTGCTAAACCCGAGATTTGAAAGGATAGGCAGGCCTTTCATATGGTGATAGGAAGACCAGCCATATAAAGGTGCTTTATGACATGCTTAATCACAGCTGGGTCTATTCTCTTCACATACATAAGGTTTAGCATAAGTGGGGGTATGCTCCCTGGCTCTACGAAGAATTCCATTATTCTATCATCTTCCATGTATGCGAATTGACTAAAATCTTCAACAAAAGCCTGAAACTTCGATGTTTCCACCTTTTCTTTCAAATACTTTACTATGTTGCTGCAAGCCTGTAAAATTGTTTCATTATCATTAACTTCTGGAATAGTAGACAAGGCTCCCACTTCTATTTTATAAAACAATTCTCTGATTTTAGCCTTGGAACGAATAGGATTTCCAAGCATAGGTAGTATGGAAGTTATTTCTTCTGAGTTTATCTGTCTTATAACCTTAGTTATAGCATCTTGCCATGGGATTGTAAGGTTTGTGTATAGTATAACGTCTTCTAAATCCCCTCCTTCCAGTGGGTTAAGCTCTTCGTATGTGCAAAGAGAGCTCAAAAACCTTCCTGTAAACAGATAGCCTCTATCTTCCTCCAACATAGCAAAACTACCTCTTTCAGGAAGGAAGGTTAATGGTATAAACCTAAGGATATCCCCAGTTGCAAGTTTAAGCCTTCTGTCGGGGAAGGATTCAAATACCTTTATCCTTGCCTGTGGAATGCCGAGGGATCTTAATCTTTGGGCTATACTTAGAGAAGTTATAACAAATACCCTATGGTTGAATTGAAACACACTTAGAATCCCTGAGCATTCATCCACACCAGAGCCAAGCACTACTACAGCCTTTATTGCATCCACTGTGCCAACAATCTGTTCTACCTTTGACCTTATAAGAACATAATCTTGGACCGCACCCGTGTTTATGAGTATTGGGATTCTTACATTCCCCTTTTCATATATGCGTAGGTATGAACCCTTCTGAAACAAACCAGACTTTTGGGGGGCACCTACCCAGAATAACCCTTTGTCTATCTCTATAGGTTGACTTAGGTCAAGGACAGACCTTGGAGTTAAAACTTCTTCTGTTATTGAAGGGAGCTTAGGAAGTGGTTCTTGCAATGCGTGTCTATGAACAAGATTGTAAAGGAAATCCCAGTTGTTGTTATAGACATAGTTTATTGATGCTTTACTCTCTTCGTAAAAGTCAAGTTTTAAGTTTAGCTCTTTAGATATCAGAGAAAGGAATTCTTCTATGCTACAGCTACTTCCTTTTATAGTGCCTTGATATATGTATAAGGTGCAAGAACTCTCTTCATTCTGAACTATAAGAGATGAAGTTAACCCCTTACGCAGGAGCTTAAGAAGCACGTTTAAAGGACCCAAAGCAGACAGAGATGCTATATCCTGAGGGTCTTTGCTTAAACTAACTATCTTGGTTAAAAGTTCCATGGGATTAAAAGGCAAAACCACAAAGTTTACATCCCTAAGCCCGTAAACTTCCAAGGAGTGAGCCTCTTCATAGTTTTCTAAAAAGAAAACAGGCATGATGTATTTTCCAAGTTCAAGCAGTTTAAACCAAAAATCTATTTCCTCGGCAGGTAATATTATGATCTCAGGTTCTGATATTTTTAGGAGTTCAAGGGCTTTCTCTTCGTCAAGTGCTATTAGTAGTTTGTGTCCAGTTATATTAAATATGTCCGCAAGTAGGGAAAAGTATTGCTTTCTTTTGTCCAGTATCATACAAAAAACACCCATTAGTATAGTTCCCCCTTCTTACTTGCGGTTCGTAGAAGCGTAAGATGTTCTCTAAGTATGTTTATTGACTGTATAAGCATAAAAAAAGCATGCTCCACGTTTATAATTGCGGACTTAAAGGATAGGTCATCCTCGAGAAGCCTAAGCTCTCTAAACCTTCTGTAGAATTCATCCATCTCAGTGCCAAAGCTTAGAAGAGCTTTAATGGTCTCCTCCGAAAGCTCTAAAGCTGGCTTTTTTGTATCCATATTTTACCTACCTCTTCTCCTTCCATTCTTGGCATATTATACCTACTGAATATTATAGATTCAATCGTTTTAATCTCATAGTCTTGTAGGTTTTCCATCCATAGCTTTGCATTGCCTTCTTCAAGAAAATGCCTTAGGCTTATGTCTCCTTCCTCTTCTATGCATACATCTCCACCACCTATCATAAATCCTACCGCCACAGAAAGCGTGATAAAGCTTAGAGCATCTACCTTCATTTTGGGTTTTTCAATTCCTTTGTTTATTTTAAGATAGGTGCAAAGGGCAAGACCTACCCTCATTAGATTTTCTGGAGTAAGTGGAAATAGCCCAACTCTTCCTTGTATGTAATTTTTTTCAAACAACTTCCTTGATTGCACTCTCCACAACCTCCTCTATATTTTCCAAAGCTTTAAGGCTTTTACCTGAGAGTATAAAAAACTCTTCGTTTCCCTTTGTGCCTTTTGGTTTTGACTTTATTACTCCAGCGATATTAAAACCCAAAGAAGTTAGAAACTCTACCACCTTTAGCACAGCTTTCCTCCTGTCCTCTTTCTCTCTAACTATACCCTTCTTTACCTTTTCAGGACCAACTTCAAACTGTGGCTTTACCAACACCAGCAAAAACCCTTCCTCCTTGAGGAATTTTACCACATGTGGGATTAGCTTTGTGGTAGATATAAAGGACACATCCATCACTATGAGGTCTACAGGCTCTGGTATATGCCTTTCTGTAAGTTCTCTCGCGTCCGTTTTCTCATATAGCACCACTCTTGGGTCTGACCTGAGCTTGGAGTCCATTTGACCCTTTCCCACGTCCACCGCATACACCTTTTTTGCACCATGCATAAGAAGGCACTGGGTAAAACCTCCTGTAGAAGACCCCACATCAAGTGCGGTCAAATCCCTAACATCAAGCCCAAACCTCTGGATAGCCCACTCTAACTTATAGCCACCTCTGGATACATACTTAGGAGGCTCTTTGACCTCTATAGTCTGTCCCTCTTTTATCCTCGTCCCCGGTTTTGTAATAGGCTTGCCATCTACATACACAAGCCCTGCCATTATTATGGCTTGAGCCTTTTCTCTACTAGAGACATAACCCTTCTCAACCAGATATTGGTCAAGCCTCAAAGCCCAAGAAGACGCTTTATGAAGTAGAGTATAAAAAGAAGCACGAGAGGAGAAAAGTCAAAGCCACCAGTGGGTGGAAGAACCCTTCTTATAGGCTCAAGAAGGGGTGCTATTAGACTGTCCAACATTTCGTAGAACTTGCTTTCTCTAACCTTTGGTATCCATGAACCTATGGCATGGATGAAGATAAAAAGTATAAGCAAGTTTATGAGGATAGACAAAATTCCCTTTATCATTCTACAAGCTCAAGAATGGCAAGCTCGCATCCGTCGCCCTTTCTTCTTTCAGGCAGTTTTATTATCCTCGTGTAGCCTCCGTTCCTGTTTTCAAACCTTGGAGCAACTTCTTCAAAAAGCCTCTTAATTACCCTTCTGTCAGGCAGGAGAGAAAGAGCGAGCCTTCTAGAGGACAGGTCTCCCTTCTTACCAAGATTTATTAGCCTTTCCACAAAAGGTTTTACCGCCTTAGCCCTTTGAAGGGAGGTTTCTATCCTATCTTCCATTATGAGTGCTCTCGCAAGAGACCTATAAAGTGCAAGCCTTTGCTCTTTTGTTCTATCAAAGTGTTTTTTCTTTACCCTGTGCCTCATCCTTTACCTCCTACTTTCTATATCCATGCCTAAGTGAAGTCCCATCTGTTTTAAGGCTTCTTTAATCTCGTTTATTGCCTTTCTACCCACGTTCTTTGTCCCTTTTAGGTCTTCCTCTGTAAGCCTTACCAAGTCTCCTATGGTGGATATGCCCATCCTCTTTATGGAATTGAGTGCTCTTTGGGAAACATCAAGCTCTTCTATAGGAAGGCTTAGCTTTTCTACAAACTCTTCCACAACGCTTATAGGCTCTTCTATGATTGGCACTTCAAAGGATATGTTTTCGAGAAGTGTGAAGTTCTTCACTATTAGACCTACCGCTTCCTTTATAACCTCGTCAGGTGTCTTTGTGCCGTCGGTGTATACTTCCATTATAAGCCTGTCGTAGTCGCTCCTTTGTTCTACCCTAGTTTTCTCCACCCTAAAGGCAACTTGACGAACCGGTGAAAAATCCGCATCCACCAATATCCATCCAACTTCTCCAAGAACCTCCATCTCCTCAGTAGGCACATAACCAAAGCCTCTTTCTATCCTTAGCTCTATATTTATCTCCTTATCCGGACTTGTTATAGTAAGTATCTTTTGGTCAGGGTTTACTATCTCTACACTGGGAGGAAGGCTTATATCCCTTGCGTAGACCATGCCCTCTCCCTTCTTTTTAAGATAGAGAACCTCCACATCAGAATTGTGAAGCTTAAACCTAAGCTTTTTGAGGTTTGCTATTATTTCAAGAGTGTCTTCTTGGATGCCCTCAATAGAAGAAAACTCATGATAAACGCCGTATATCTTTACAGCAGTCAAGGCAACACCTTGTATAGAAGATAGAAGTGTCCTTCTAAGAGAATTTCCTACAGTTATACCAAACCCTCTTTCTAAAGGCTCTACAACAAAACGACCATAGGTTTTTGTCCTCTCTTCCCAGTAGACCTTTGAAGGAAAAAGAAATTCTCTAAGCATATTTTGAACCTCCTTAAACCCTTGAGTAGAACTCTATTATGTATTGGAGGTTGACAGGAACCTCCAGCTGTATCTCCCTTGGAAGGTCTATAACCTTTCCTCTGAAGTTGTCCTTATCTAATTCAAGCCAAGCTGGAATGCTCCTTGGGTCTATGTTTTGTAAGTTTTCCAGAATCTGTGGTATGTCTCTTGAGGAAGGCTTTAGCTCTATTATGTCTCCCACCTCAACCCTGTAGGAGGGTATGTCCACTTTTCTACCGTTTACCAAAAAGTGTCCGTGCACTATCCACTGCCTTGCCTGTCTTCTGGTGCTGGCAAAACCAAGCCTGTAGACCACATTATCAAGCCTTCTTTCCAATAACTGAAGAAGCACCTGTCCTGTGTTTCCTTTGGAGCGAGATGCCTCGTCAAAATATCTTTTGAACTGCTTTTCTCTTAGACCTCCGTATAGAAACTTGAGCTTTTGTTTTTCCATAAGCCTTATGCCGTATTCGGTGAGCTTTCTTCTTCTTCCCTTTATCCTTCCATGCTGACCTGGAGGGAAGTTTCTTCTTGCCAAGGTTTTTGGTGCACTCTTTTTACCCGAGACAACCGCGCCGAGCTTTCTGTCTATTCTTACCTGAGGTCCTATATACCTACCCATGTCTTATACCCTCCTCTTGGCTGGTGGTCTGCATCCATTGTGGGGTATGGGTGTTATATCTCTTATAGTCTTTATCTTTATACCCGCAGCGTATATTGCCCTCAGAGCGGATTCTCTTCCTGCACCTGCTCCCTTTACCCTAACCTCTGCTTCCTGAAGTCCATACTCCTGCACCGCTCTCTTTGCTGCCTTTTGTGCTGCGAGCTGTGCTGCGTAGGGTGTGCTTTTCCTCGTTCCCTTAAAACCTACGGTGCCACCGCTTTCCCATACAAGAACATTACCCTGCTTGTCAGTTATGCTTACTATTGTATTGTTGAAAGTGCTAAGTATGTGGACTATGCCTTCAGTTACGGTCTTTTTCTGCTTTTTAGGTTGCTGTTGCCTTCTTGCCATCAATTACCTCCTTACTTTACTATCTTTTTCTTTGTTCCGCCCACGGTTTTTCTTTTGCCCTTTCTGGTTCTTGAGTTGGTCTTTGTTTGCTGACCTCTTACGGGTAGACCCTTCACATGCCTCATGCCCCGGTAGCATCCCATGTCTATAAGCTTCTTAATATTCATCTGGACTTCTCTTCTAAGGTCGCCTTCCACAGTGTAGTTTTGCTCTATAAACTTCCTTATGGTGTTTAGCTCTTCTGGTGTTAGCTCTCCAAGCCTTTTTGTGCCCGGTATACCAGT
The DNA here is from genome assembly GCA_037925805.1 of Aquificaceae bacterium. GTDB lineage: Bacteria > Aquificota > Aquificia > Aquificales > Aquificaceae > Pampinifervens. Next base: position 17,390 of record JAXSOH010000004.1, on the reverse strand, counting down.
TTTTTCACATATCTCCTTTGCTCTCTTCCAACCAATGCCGTAGAGGTATGTGAGGGCAACCTCTAACTTCTTGCCGTCAGGAAGGTCAACACCAGCTATCCTTGCCATCCTTTACCTCCTTAACTACCCTGTCTTTGTTTGTGCTTGGGGTTTTCACATATAACCATAACTCTTCCCTTTCTCCTTATCACCTTACACTTATCACATACGGGTTTAACAGAGGGCTTTACCTTCATGCTTGCCTCCTTGTAAGCTAAAAATTATAGCATAAAATCATCCTCTGTATACTATCCTTCCTCTCGTGAGGTCATAAGGAGATAGCTCCACCTTTACCTTATCACCGGGTAATATCCTTATGAAGTGTATCCTCATCTTACCAGACACGTGTGCAAGCACTTCGTGCCCAGTTTCTAACTTCACCCTAAACATGGCATTAGGCAGAGCTTCCAAGACCTCACCCTCAAGCACTATACCCTTTTCCTTTTGTTTTTCTTCTCCCTTCTTTTTAGCCATCCTTGAACTCCGTCAACACTATAGGTCCTTGTTTTGTTATAGCAACTACATATTCATAGTGTGCTGCAGGACTTCTGTCTGCGGTTATTACCGTCCAGCGATCACCATCATGCGATATCTCCTCTGTTCCAAGAGAAAGCATGGGTTCAATAGCCACCACCATGCCTTGCCTTAGTTTGTAGTCTTTTTTTTCCTTTTTAAGGGTTTCAGGATGATTTGGTATAAAGGGGTCTTCGTGCACCTTTCTACCTATGCCATGACCACCGAGGTTTTTAAGAGGATATACACCATACTTCTTTGCCACTTTGTGGATAGCTTCCACTATGTCTGAAACCCAGTTGCCAGGCACACATGTCTTGACCGCCTCCTCAAGGGCTTCCCTTGTTGCCCTCATAAGCATTTCCTTTTCCTTGCTTATTTCCCCTACCGCCACAGTAAGAGCTGAGTCGCCTGCATAACCCTCCGCATAAGCTCCAAAGTCCAAGCTCACAATGTCCCCTTCTTTTATTATCTGCTCCCTCTTTGGCAAACCATGAACCACCGCCTCGTTTACAGAAACACACAAGCTGGCTGGAAACTTCTCATCGCTAAAGGGTGGCTTGTAGTTGAGAAAGGCAGGTTTTGCACCCCTCTTTTTTGCCTCCTCTCTTGCTATTAGGTCTAATTCATAGGTGGATATGCCCGGTCTTACCGCCTTGGCAACCACCTGCAAAACCTCAACCACCACATCACAGGCTTTCTTTATCCTTTCAATCTCCTTAAAGGAGTATAGCTCAACTGCCATTCTTTAACACCTCTAAGAGCTTCCTGTTTACTTCCTGTATATCTTGCTTTGCGTCCAGTCTTGTTAATTTATTCCTTTCTTGGTAAAATTCAACGAGAGGTTTTGTCTGCTCCGCATATACCCTATACCTCTTCCTTATTACCTCTTCCTTGTCATCCTCTCTCTGGATGAGCTTTCCACCGCACAGGTCGCATATGCCCTCTTGCTTTGGTGGGTTGTATTTTTTATGGTATACCGCACCGCATTGAGAGCATGTGAGCCTTCCAGAAAGCCTTTCCACCACTACCTCCTCAGAAAGGTCAAAAAGGAAGACCTTATCTAAATTCCTACCGTGTCTATTAAGCATTTCCTCAAGGGCGAGGGCTTGCGGCACAGTTCTTGGAAAGCCATCAAGGACAAAACCACCCTCTTTTGGCATAACCTCTTCTATTAAGGCTATCATAAGACTGTCTGGCACAAGCTCGCCTCTGTCCATATATTCCTTTGCCTTCAGCCCAAGAGGAGTTTGATTTTTCACCGCTTCCCTTAGCAGGTCGCCTGTGGATATATGCAAAAGACCAAGCTCATGAGAAAGCTTTTTTGCCTGTGTTCCTTTACCAGACCCCGGAGGTCCCAAAAAGACCACTATCACCTTACCTTCCTCCTGTATTTGGTATATCTTTGTTGAAGAAGCTGTGCTTCAAGTTTGTTTATGGTATCAAGGGCAACACCCACCACTATAAGGGCAGTTGTCCCTCCAAAGTAGAAGGGCACATTAAGCCAAAGGCTTACAAATATTGGCACAACTGCCACCACACTGAGGAAAATAGCACCCACCAGAGCAAGCCTGTTAACGATATATTCAAGGTATTTCTGCGTGTCTTGACCGGGTCTAACACCCGGGATAAAAGCACCTCCCTTTCTTAAATTGTCCGCCACATCCACAGGGTTTATAAGCACTGCGGTATAGAAATAGGTGAAGAAGATTATAAAGGCAATATAGAGTATGTTATAGGGCAGTGTGGTGGGATTAAAGGCGTCGTGTATAGCTTTTGCGATAGGGTTTTGCATAAAGCCTAAGATCGTTGAGGGTATTATAAGAAGGGACTGGGCAAAGATGATGGGTATAACGCCTGCAGGGTTTATCTTTATTGGAAGGTAGCTGGAAGAACCCACAATTTCCTGCCTACCCACCTGTCTTCTTGGATACTGGATTGGTATCCTTCTTTCTGCTTCTTGTATGAATACGATACCAACGACCACTGCCAAGACAAAAAGTATAGCACCCACAAAGGCAAAGGGTGAAATATCTCCATTCCTAAGCATATCCCAAACCCTTATACCAGCACTGGGAAAGCCTGCCACTATACCCGCAAAGATAAGCAAGGACATGCCGTTGCCAATGCCTTTTTCGGTTATCCTATCACCCACCCATACAAGAAACATGGTGGAAGAAACAAGGGCTATTATGGTGGTTATGGAGAAGAGAATTCCTGCATCTGACACTATAGGAGTTCCCTTGGGTGATACCTGCCCCTGAAGCCATACCGCAATACCTATGGACTGCACGAAGGCAACAAAAACAGTTAGATACCTTGTGTATTGGTTTATCTTATACCTTCCGTAGTCTCCTTCTTCTTTTGCAAGTCTTTGTAGCTCTGGAACAGCCACGGTAAGAAGTTGCATCATTATGGAGGCAGATATGTAAGGCATAACTCCGAGGGCAAAGAGGGTCATCCTGCTTAGGTTTCCCCCCGAGAAGATATCATAAAGGTAAAAAAGTGTTCCCTCAAAGCTCTTAAAAAACTCCTGAAGTGCGTTAGTGTCTATACCGGGCAGTGGTATATGACTGCCAAACCTATATATGGCTAACATAAATAGGGTATAAAATAGCCTCTTTTTAAAGTCCTCAAGGGAGAAGAGCTGTTTTATATACTCTATCACTTTATCTCCTCGCAGGTTCCACCGAGGGCTTCTATCTTCTGTCTTGCGGACTGGGAGAAGGCATGGGCTTTTACCTTAAGTGCCTTGGTAAGCTCTCCGTCTCCGAGCACTTTTACAGGCATACCCTTCTTCACAAGCCCCTTTTGAAGAAGAAGCTCTGGAGTTATCTCTTGACCTGCGTCAAAGTATCTCTCTAAGGTCTTGAGATTTACCACCGCATACTCTACCCTGTTTATGGGTCTAAAGCCTCTCTTTGGCACTCTCTTGTGGAGTGGTGTCTGACCACCCTCAAACCATGAGGGAAGCCTTCTGTCTCCAGACCTTGTCTTTTGACCCTTATGCCCCTTTCCACAGGTCTTGCCAAGCCCAGAGCCTATACCTCTTCCTACTCTTCTTTTTTCCTTTACTGCTCCTTCGCCGGGTGCAAGCTCATGCAGTTTCATTCCTTTACCTCCTCTACCTGAAGGAGATGAACCGCTTTGCGTATATTACCCCTTACCATGGGGTTATTCTCAAGCAAAACCTCCTGACCCACCTTCTTGAGACCAAGGCTCTTTACCGCCTTTATTTGAGCTTCTGGCTTTCCTGCGAGACCTCTGAGAAGTTTCACTCTAAGCCTTGCCATGCTTTTCCTCCTTACGGTATACGCAGGTCCCTTGCGTATATGTTGTATCTCTTTTTGAGAACCTCTGAGTCTATTCCCCTCTCTTTTGCCACTTCTTCCATAGACCTGAGTTTGAGAAGTGCATCAAAGACTGCCCTTACCACATTGTTGGGGTTTGTGCTTCCTTGTAGCTTGGTAAGCACGTCCGTATAACCTGCCAATTCAAAGATAGGTTTTGCAGCACCACCAGCCACAATACCCGTTCCACGCCTTGCGGGTATAACCTTTATCATGGTAGGACCGTAATGCCCTATCACGTCATGTGGGACAGTGCCGTTTTCTATTGGCACTCTTACTATGTGCTTTCTTCCGTCCTCTATGGCTTTGGCTATGGCTATCGGCACTTCTCTGGCTTTTCCAAGTCCAAAGCCTACAAAGCCTCTCTTATCACCCACTATCACCAAAGCACTAAAGGAAAACCTCTTCCCACCCTTGGTGACCCTTGTGGTCCTTTTGGCGTAGATGAGCCTCTCTTCTATCTGTAGCTGGTCTTCAAGCTCTGCTATCCTCTGGTCTCTTCTTTTGTTGTCAATTAACCTTTCAATGGATATGCCACCCATCTTTTCCTCCTTTAGAATTCAAGACCAAGCTCTCTGCATTTATCCGCAAAGGCTTTTATCTTCCCATGATAGAGAAAACCACCCCTGTCAAAGACCACCTTTCTTATGCCACTTTCCGTTGCCCTTTTGACAAGAAGCTCTGCCACCTTTTGCACATCTTCTATGGACTTTCCACCCCTCTTGCCCGCAAGCTGGACAAAATCAGGGTCTATAGAAGAGGCAGAGACTAAAGTTCTTGACTGACCGTTAGAATCGTCAATTATCTGTGCATAGAAAGCATTTACGCTTCTGTATACACTAAGTCTTGGTCTTTCTGGAGTCCCTACTATCTTCTTTCTTATTCTTTTGTGTCTTCTTTCTCTCTTCTCATGTCTACTTAACTTTGCCATGCCTTACCTCCTTACTTCTTACCGCCCTTACCCTTTCCAGCAGACTTACCTGCCTTGAGCCTGAGCACTTCACCCTCGTATCTTATACCCTTGCCCTTGTATACGTTAGGTTTTCTGAAGGCTCTTATCTGAGCACACACTTGACCAACCCTGTCCTTGTCTATTCCACTGACGTATATCTTGTTTTCTTTCACCTCTATCTTCACGTCTGATGGTATGGGATACACCACAGGATGAGAAAGCCCAAGGTTAAGCTCCAAGTTATTGCCCTTGACCGCAGCCCTATAACCAAGTCCCACCACTTCCAGCACCTTGGTAAAGCCTTCGCTAACTCCCTTTATCATGTTCCTTATAAGTGCTGCAGTGGTCCCATGCATTGCCCTATGAAAGGGTTGGTCTGTGGGTCTTTCTACCCTTATGGTGCTGCCCTCAAGGTTTACTCTTATATCTGGATGAACCCTCATGGAGAGCTTACCCTTTGGTCCTTCTACCCTTAGCTCCCCATTTTGAAGGCTCACCTTAACACCCTGAGGAATTTCAATGGGTTTTTTACCTATCCTTGACATGTTTGCACCTCACCATACATAGGCTATTATCTCTCCACCTTTGCCAAGTTTTCTGGCATCATGGTCTGTTATAAGACCAGAGTCAGTGGAGAGTATGGCTATGCCAAAACCCCTTTGCACATAGGGTATCCTGTGCTTTGGAGTGTATATCCTCCTGCCAGGTTTAGAAACCTTCTGAAGCTCAGATATGGCATTTCTCTCCTTTTTAGGGTCAAGGTATTTGAGATGAACCCTTAAGGTGTACTGAGTGCCCTTTTTACCTTCTTCAATCCTTTCCCAACCCTTTATGTAGCCTTCTTTCTTGAGAAGTTCCAATATGGACTCCTTTAGCCTCGAAGAAGGCACATCCACATAGTCCATCCTTCTGCTTATGGCGTTTTTTATAGCAGAGAACATATCTGCCACTGGGTCCATTTTCTACCTCCTTACCAGCTGGACTTTTTAATGCCTGGTATCTCACCCTTGAGGGCAAGCTCTCTAAAGCAAAGCCTACACATGCCAAACTGTTTTATAAAACCTCTCGGTCTGCCACATATAGGGCATCTATTTTTCTGCCTTACCTCATACTTGGGGAAATGAAGCACATCCTTTGCCACCTTTGCCTTTCTTGCCATATTAACCTCCTACACTCCTTATGGGAAGCCCAAGCAAAGAAAGAAGCCAAAAAGCCTCCTCATCAGTTTCTGCTGTAGTATGGATTATAACATCCATACCCCTTATGGCATCCACCTTTTCGTAGTCTATCTCTGGAAAAACTATCTGCTCCGCAATACCAAAGGCATAGTTTCCTCTTCCGTCAAAGGACCTTGGATTAAGACCCTTAAAGTCCTTCACTCTTGGTAGTGCCACGCATATGAGCTTGTCCAAAAAGTCCCACATCCTTTCCTTTCTAAGGGTCACTTTTAGACCCACAGGCATACCTTTTCTGAGCTTAAAGCCTGCCTCGGACTTTTTCGCCCTTCTAACTGTGGGATGTTGACCGGTTATGGCTTTGAGGTCTTCCATTGCTCTTTCAAGCTGTTTTATATCACCAACCGCCTCACCCACACCCATGTTGACCACCACCTTAACTATCCTCGGCACTTCCATAGGGTTTTTGTAGCCAAAGCGGTTCACAAGCTGAGGGACAACCTCATCCTTATACTTGCTATAAAGCCTTGGGACATACTTGGTTTCCACACTCATGCTATAACCCTCGCTTTTTCTCTTATGAGGTCAATGTTTTCATTACACTTCTTGCAATATCTGTATTTCCTTATGGTATCGCCTTCTACCACCGTCCTTATTCCAACCCTTGTGGGTTTTTCACATTTGGGACAGATAAGCATAACATTGCTGATATGTATGGGAGCTTCCATCTCGTATATTCCACCTTCTCTTACGTTGGGTATTTCTTTTACATGCTTTTTCACAAGGTTAACATCCTTTATTACAACACTGTTTTTTTCTCTAAGAACCCTTATAACCTCTCCAGTTTTACCCTTTTCCTTTCCTCTTAGGACAACCACCGTATCACCCTTTTTTATTTTCTGAGCCATCATACCACCTCCGGAGCAAGAGATGCCAACTTGGTAAAGCCTCTGTTTCTGACCTCTCTGGCTATAGGTCCAAGTATACGAGTGCCAAGAGGCTCTCCGTATTGATTGAGAAGAACCACCGCATTGTCGTCAAACTTTATGTAGCTACCATCTGGACGCCTCACTTCCTTTTTTGTCCTCACCACCACAGCCCTGTATACCTTACCCTTCTTTGCAGGGCTGTTTGGTGCTGCAATCTTTACGGTAACGGTAACCACATCACCTACGGTAGCGTAGTCCCTGGGTGCATAGGGTATACCTATTATCTGCACCTTTTTAGCCCCTGAGTTATCCGCCACATTCGCATAACCTTGCCTCTGTATCATGATTTTTCACCTCTATAACAAGCTAAAAATTATACAACAGGTTAGTCCTTGTTAGCAGGACTTCCAGTTAAGACTAATCATTTTAGCCTAGGTATCATCTCTTTGTCAAGAGGTAAAATAAAAGGATAAGTAGCTAAGAAAAAACTCAAAAGGTTTTTGTCAAGCATTATACTTTTTAGGTCATGAGAGTTATACTCTTTTCGGGCAAAGGCGGAGTAGGTAAGACCACGATTTCCGCAGCAACCGCCTACAGACTATCAACTCTTGGCTACAAGACCATAGTGGTTTCCCTTGACCCCGCTCACAGCCTTGGAGATGCCTTTGATGTTCCAGAAGAGGAAAAGACCAAGGCGAAGGGATTGCCCATAAGGATATCTGAAAAGCTCTACATACAGGAGATAGACATACAAGAAGAGGTGGACAGATACTGGGGTGATGTCTACAGGTTTTTGGAACTTCTTTTCAACACCACTGGGCTTGACCAAGTAGTATCCGAGGAGCTTGCCATACTGCCGGGTATGGAAGAGGTCACCAGCCTTCTGTATGTTAACAAATACTACAGAGATGGAGAGTTTGACGCTTTGGTGCTTGACCTTCCACCCACTGGCGAATCCCTACGCTTTGTGTCCATGCCCACAGTGCTTAAGTGGTATATGAGAAAGATATTTAATGTGGAGAGAACCATACTCAAAGTGGCAAGACCTGTGGCAAGACGCCTTACCGATGTCCCCATACCCGATGACGAATACTTCAAAGCCCTTGAAAATTTCTATGAGAAGCTAAAGGGCGTGGATGAGCTTCTTGTTGACCCTGATATAACCTCTGTTAGAATTGTGGCAAACCCAGAAAAGATGGTTCTTAAGGAGAGCCAGAGAGCTTTTATGTATTTTAACTTGTTTGGAGTGAACGTGGATGCAGTTGTGGTTAATAAGGTATTGCCACCTTTTGTGGAAGACTGCGAGCATTTTTCAAAGTGGGTGCTAACACAGAAAAAACATCTTGAGGATATGCAAGCCCTCTTTTACCCAGTGCCAGTTTTCAAGGTCCCTCTCATGGAAGATGAAGTGGTTGGCGAGGAAAGATTGAAAATACTGTCTGACCTTATATACGGGGATACAGACCCCATGAGAGTTTTCCACAAAGAAAAGCCCTATGAGTTTATAGAGCAGAATGGGGATTATATGGTAAAACTCAAAGCACCCTTCCTGACAAAGGACGGTCTATCTGTTCTTAAAAGTGAAGGCGAGATAGTTATCCGATGGAAAAACTTCAAGAGCCATATACTCCTTCCAAGAAAACTCAAAGACTACGAGCCAGCGAGTGCAAGGATTGAGGAAGGCTATTTGAAGATCTTTCTCTCAAGGGCTACTTAGAAATTCCTTTATCCTTCTTAGGTCTTCCACAAACTCCTTTTCTCCGCCGGGATTTCTAAGGATGTAAGCGGGATGATAGGTAAGGAAGACCTTTATTTTTCTGTCGTAAGGATATTCAAGAAATTGACCTCTGTGTTTGGTTATGGGAAGAGATTTTCCCAATATTCCCTCAAGGGCTGTTGCACCAAGACAAACTATCAGCTTTGGGTTTATTATCTCTATCTCCTTTCTGAGATAGGGCAGGCAGGTCTGCATTTCTTTTGGGGTAGGCTTTCTGTTGCCGGGTGGTCTGGACTTTACCACGTTGGTTATGTATACCTCCTCTCGCCTTAGACCTACCTCTTGGAGTTTTTGATTTAAATACCTTCCCGCTCTACCCACAAAGGGTCTTTTCTGTTGGTCTTCTTCTTCTCCCGGTGCTTCGCCTACAAAAACCACAGGCGAATAGGGATTTCCTTCTCCAAAGACATAACCGCTCGCTCCCTCGTAAAGGATGCACTTTCTCTCTTCTTCAAGTTTTTTGTATAGCACCTTCAGACTTTCTTCTTTGTTGTCAGTAGGTTCTTTGACTTTATGTAAATCCTCTGCTGTGCTATGTGAAACCTCTTCTTCTAAATACAAGGCGTCAAAGCCAATCTCCGTAAGAGACCTTATGGTATGCTTCAAGGTCTTCATCTTTACCTTCTAAAGAGGTCTTCAAGCCAAGAGCTTTCAAAACACTTTACGCCTTCTTCATAACTTTGGCTCTTTTCTAAACAGCTTTTTATACCGTCAAGCCTTTTTATTCCAAAGCTCTTGCATATCTCCCAAAAATATCTACAGTATTCTTTTTCCTTTAAAGGGTTGCTTTCACACTTTTGTCCTTCTGAAGCAAAGACAAGGTAAATGGCAAGAAAAGACAATAGAAGAAGCCTCATACTCCTAATTTTACTTCCTTCTTGTATTTCTCCCACTCTTGTGGAAACTTCTGCATAGCCTGACGAATTAGCCTACCCGCTACTGCACCAAGACCGCAGATAGAAGTGGGCTGTATGTGTGAGTTTACAAATTCAAAGCCTACCCAATCCCTTCCATCCGCTTCGTGGTGAAGTATCTTCTCAAGGAGATTAGCCTGCTCGCGAGTGCCAACTCTACAGGGCGTGCATTGACCACAGCTCTCATGAGCGTAAAACTCTGCTACCCACAGACAAGTTTGGACTATATCGTCTTCTTCTGTCAAAACTATAACTGTTCCCGTTCCGCCAAAGCCAAAGGGTGAGTAGTCCATAGGAGTGTCTAACTCCTCCGCAGAAAAACAGTCAAGAGCTCCAGAAAATACCGCTTTAACCTTTTTGTTTCCAATAGTTCCTCCCGCATACTTGAAGATGACCTCCCTGAGTGTAGTGTTCATAGGGAGCTCATAGACCCCCGGCTTTTTCACTTTCCCACTTACAGGAAAGAGCTTTGGACCCGGATAGTCGCTTGGTCCTATGTAGCGATACTCTTCCCAGCCCATACCCACTATTAGTGTTATATTGCAGAGGGTTTCCACGTTGTTTACCACAGTAGGTCTTCCCCAAAGACCATATTGGACAGGAAAGGGTGGTTTTATCCTTGGAAATCCCCTCTTACCCTCAAGAGATTCAATGAGTGCACTCTCTTCTCCGCATATGTATGCACCAGCACCTCTTGCCACATAAATCTCAAGGTCAAAGCCAGAGCCAAGTATATTCTTACCGAGAAAACCCCTTTTCTTTGCTTCCTGTATGGCATCCCTTAGTATGTAATAACCTACAGGATACTCACCCCTTATGTATATAAAAGCCTCATTTGCCCCTATGGCGTAGGCAGAGATTATCATACCTTCTATGAGAAGGTGTGGGTCTCTCTCTATGAGTATTCTGTCCTTGAAGGTGCCAGGCTCAGATTCGTCCGCATTACATATGAGATATCTTGGTGCTGGGTTTTGAACCGCAAACTTCCACTTTCTACCTGTGGGAAAGCCTGCACCTCCTCTGCCCCTGAGCTGGCTTTTGTCCACCCAGTCTATTATTTCTTCAGGCTTCATGTTAAGTGCTTTTTCCAAAGCCTGATAACCACCATCCTTGAGATATTCCTCTATGGTATGAACTCTTGGTTTTTTAGCCCTTTTTAGCAAAAGGTTAAGCGTTGTCTCTGCGTATATTTCAGGCGTAGCGGGATAGGACCTCATGGAGCTTCTCCTTTGATTCAAATTTATAGGTGTCGTTATCTACCATAAAACAAGGTGCCTCTGAGCATGCACCTATGCATTGCACCCCTATTAGCTTAAATCTTCCGTCCTTTGTGGTTTCACCTAAGGAGATGCCAAGTAGCTCCCTTAAGGCGTTTAGCACCTTGTTAGAGTTCATAAGATTACACACAACGCCTACGCAAACCCTTATCCTATGCCTTGCAGGCTCTCCCCTGTCAAACATATCGTAGAAGGAGACAACATTTTCCACATGGCTTAGTGACACTTCCAAAAGCTTTGCCACTTCCTCCAAGGCAAAAAAGGGTATATGTCCGTAGTGGTCTTGGACTTCATGGAGACAAATCAGCACCGCCTGTTCCTTTCTTGGGAAATACTCCACATGCTCCTTTAGCTTTTCCATTAGTTCCTGTGGCAAGACACCCATTAGTCTTTCACCTCGTCGCTGAATATAACCTCTGGCATATTAGCTTCTATTATATTCCTTTCTATTCCCATCTGTAGCAAAAGTCTTACCGCACGCCTGCCATCTTCTCCATAATCTAAGGTTCTGTGGTTTACATACATGCTTACAAACCTGTTGGTTCTTTCTGTGTCTTCTTTTATATCCCTTGCATACTCTCTGGCAAAGCTTAGGGCTTGTTCCCTGTGCTGTAATGCATACTCTATGCTCTTTTTCATTAGCCTCTCCATCTTCCTTATTATCTCAACACCGAGGTCTTTTCTTATGATATTGCCACCAAGAGGAAGCACAAGATTGGTCTTCTCCATCCACCACTGACCCAGGTCAACAACCTTTTTTAGACCCCTGTCTTGGTAGCTTAGCTGTCCCTCGTGTATAACAAGCCCTGCGTCCACTATACCATCAACCACAGCATCTAAGACCTTGTCAAAAGGGAAAAGGACTTCCTCAAAGTCTGGTTCATAGAGCTTTAGGACAAGGTATGCAGTGGTAAGCCTTCCCGGAATTGCAACCCTTTTACCCCTTAAGTCTTCTAAATGCTCCTTGGCGACCACTATAGGTCCATAGCCTTCTCCCACACTTCCACCACTGGGTAGCACCAGATATTTGTCTGCCACATAAGGATAGGCATGAAAGGATATGGCGGAGACCTCATAAGTCCCTTTCAGAGCCTCCCTATTAAGGGTTTCAATGTCCGCAAGCACATGCTCAATCTCCAAACCCTCTGTGTCTATCTTGCCAGCGGTCAGAGCATAAAACATAAAGGCATCGTCCGAGTCAGGGCTGTGAGCTATCCTTATTCTCATGCCTTTTCTCCTTAAAAAGCTCTGGCAGTTTTAAAATATAGGCATAAATCCTTTTCCATTTAGACCATTCCATGGCTGAGATAGTTCCTCCGTATACCTTTCCACCTTCAAGGCTCTTTGATACCCCCGCCTTTGCAGATACAACAGCCCCATCTCCTATCTCCACATGGTCTGCCACACCTACCTGTCCTGCCAAGACTACTCCCTTGCCTGTTCTTACACTACCAGAAAGTCCCACTTGAGACACTATAATATTACCCTCACCTATCTTGCAGTTGTGTCCTATTTGCACCAAGTTATCTATCTTGGTATTTTCGCCTATCACCGTTTGGTCTATAAGAGCCCTATCTATGCAAGTGTTTGCACCTATCTCCGCATGGTCTTGGATGACTACTTTACCTATGTGGTTTAGCTTAAAAATGCCCTCTGGACCCACATAGTAGCCAAAGCCGTCCGCACCTATCACAGAACCGCTATGAATCCTCACACCCTCACCTATCACGCAGTAGGGATAAACATGAACTCCGCTGAAAAGCACGCTGTTTTTGCCTATCCTCACACCTTCTCCTATGTAGCAAAAGGGATAAACCTTTACCCCATCCTCAAGCACCACATTTTTTCCCAAATAAACGAAGGGTGCCACATACACATCCTTTCCTAACTTTACACCCTCCTCTATGTGAGCCTTGTCGGATACGCCGGAGGGTTGTCTCTCTGGGTAGAAGTGAGACAAAAAGCGTGCAAGGGCAAATCTTACATTCTTAACCTTTATGTATGTGGGAACGTCAATCTCCTGAGATACTACCGGGACTACTCCCATATCCGTTAAATTCTCCAAGCTTCTCACGTCCTGAAGAAAGACAACCGTCCCCTTTTTTGGATTTTCTGGCGAGGATATACCCTCTATCTCCATATGGGAGTTTCCAAAGACTTCACCCTCTAAGAGCTCTGCAAGGTCTAAGAGCTTCATTTTTGCTGGTCTAACCTTTGGATTACCTCTGTAGTTATATCTATCTCCGCAGGCTTGTATATAAAGGCGGAGCAGTCAAGAATACCAGTAAAGCTCTGCCCCTTTGCTATCTCCTCCGATATCTCCCTTACTCTCGATATTATCTCTTCTTCCATCTTACCTTTTATTTCTGAAAGTTCCTTTTGTGCCTTTTGCTGAAGTTCCATTCCCTCAGTTTCTAATCTTTGGTATTCTCTTATCCTCTGTTCTCTAACGTTCTGGGCTATGCCTCTGCTTTCTATCTGTCTTCTAAGTTCCTCGAGCCTCTTGTTTATCTGGTCAAGCTGTTTTTGATATTCCTCCACCTTAGCCCTTAGCTGGGTTTCTTTACCCTTTACAAACTGGGATTCTGACATTATCCTACCTGGGTCAATGCAGGCAAACTTCTGCTGTGCGAAACTAAAGGCTGAAAATACCAACACGAGTAAAATTATCCTTTTCATTTTTTTACCTCCTCCTAACATAATATCACAGGATTAGACCGCCTCCCTCATTATATAGACAGGCTTAAGCCTATTTTTTATAACCTCCGCATTTACAACAACCTTTTTCACTTCAGGCATAGAAGGTATTTCAAACATCACATCAAGCATTATCTCTTCCATGATAGCCCTTAGACCCCTTGCACCTGTTTTCCTTCTTATAGATTCCCTTGCTATTTCCACGAGGGAGTCTTCTGTAAATTCAAGCTCTACACCCTCCATTTCAAAGAGCTTCTTATACTGCTTCACAAGTGCATTCCTTGGTTCAACAAGAACCCTTATAAGCTCTTCTTCTGTTAGCTCGTCAAGAACCGCAATTACAGGAAGCCTGCCTACAAACTCTGGTATAAGCCCATAATGGGTTAGGTCATCCACTTCCACATAGTGAAGCGGGTTTTCTCCCTTGTCAAACTTTCTTATCTCTGCTTCAAAGCCTACCACAGACTTTCCAAGCCTTCTCTTTACTATTTCCTCAAGCCCCACAAAGGCACCACCGCAGATAAAGAGAATGTCTGTAGTGTCCACTTGTATAAATTCTTGGTGAGGGTGCTTTCTTCCTCCCTGAGGTGGCACGTTGGAAACAGTGCCTTCTATTATCTTCAAAAGAGCTTGCTGAACCCCTTCACCAGAGACATCTCTCGTTATAGAAGGGTTTATGCCTGCTTTTTTGGCTATCTTGTCTATCTCATCAATGTATACGATACCCCTCTGTGCGGCCTTTACATCGTATCCACAGTTTTGCAAAAGCCTTACAAGCACGTTTTCCACATCCTCACCCACATAACCTGCCTCTGTAAGCGTGGTCGCATCGGATATGGCAAAGGGAACATCCAAGATTTTTGCCAGAGTTTTCGCCAAAAGGGTCTTCCCAGAGCCTGTGGGACCTATTAAAAGTATATTGCTCTTTTCCACCTCTACGTCATCAAGACTCAGACCAAGCTCCTTTGCCCTTATCCTCTTGTAGTGATTGTATACCGCCACAGAAAGCACCTTTTTGGCTCTTTCTTGACCTATAACATACTGGTCAAGCTGTTTTTTTATTTCCTCAGGCGTGGGTATCTCCTTTGAAAGGCTGTAGCTGAGGTGTTTTTTCTGGTCTTTTATTATGTTGTTGCATACCTCTACACATCTGTCGCATATAAAGGTGTCGTTTGGTCCTGCTATTAGCACCAAAACCTCGCTCTGAGACCTCCCACAAAAAGAGCAATGGTTTTCCTGTTTTTTCCTTGACATATTAGCTCCTTTTTTCTATTACTTTGTCCACTATACCGTATTCCATAGCTTCCTGAGCGGACATAAAGTAGTCCCTCTCCACATCCCTTTCAATCTTCTCTAAGGGCTGTCCAGTGTGCTTTGAGAGAATTTCGTTGAGTATATTCTTTATTCTCTTTATCTCCTCCGCATGGATTATTATGTCCGTTGCCTGACCTGATATGCCTCCAAGGGGCTGGTGTATCATTATCCTTGAGTGGGGCAGTGCATACCTTTTGCCCTTTGCACCTGCAGAGAGCAAAACCGCACCCATAGAGGCTGCTTGACCAAGGCATATGGTGACCACATCGGGCTTTATATACTGCATGGTGTCGTATATTGCCATACCAGCAGTGACAGACCCACCGGGTGAGTTTATATACATGTATATGTCCTTTTCTGGGTCTTGGGCTTCAAGAAAAAGAAGCTGAGCTACAATAAGGTTAGCTATGTGGTCATCTATGGGAAAACCAAGTAAGACTATTCTATCCTGCAAGAGCCTTGAATATATGTCGTAAGCCCTTTCACCTCTTGGAGTTTGCTCAATTACTATAGGAACAAGCTGGTCAAGTATTTTCATCTTTCTCCTCCTTCTTCTCTTCTATTTCCTTTACTACAGCCTTTGAAACTATTCCCTCAAGAGCCTTTTCTCTCCTTATGTCCTCTTCAAGGACTGGCAATAAGTTTTCCCTTTCCAAAAACTCCCTCATCTCCTCCGCAGTGCGTTCGTAAGTCTGTGCCAGAGCTTCTATCTTTTGCTGGATTTCCTCAGTGCTGACATCTATGTTCTTTTGTTTAGCGTATTTATCTAGGATATATCTGAGCTTTATGTTGAAAACCGCCTGTGGTGTAAGCCCTTGGGCTATAGTCTTGTAGTCTAAATACTTGGGGTCTATTCCCCACTGAGATAACTCCCTTACCCTTCTTTCCACAAGGTGTGATAGTTCCCTTTGGAGCAGTGTTTGAGGAATGTCAAATTCATGAATCTGAACCAACTTTATGGCTACCGCATCTGATATCATACCCCTTTTCAAGTCCTCTAAGTTGGCTTTCAGCTCTTCTTTTATCTTCTCTTCTGCCTCCGCCCATGTCTCACCAAGCCCTAGCTCCTTCGCAAAGTCGTCGTTTAGCTCTGGAAGCAGTTTTTCCTTTATGCCTTTCACAGTAATTTCTACCCTTGCCTTTCCAGCGGGTTTGCCATCCACGTCGTAAAGGGTTAAATCTTCAAGCACAAAGCTATCACCTTCCCTTTTGCCTATAAGCTCCTTCTCTATCTCTTCCCTAAAGGTCTTTGTGCCGATAACTCCAGAAGTTTCTCCTTCTGTGGATTCTCCACTCTCTAACTCTTGAACCTTATAGTCCACAACCACTAAATCTTCTTCCTTGACTTCTCTCTCCACAGGCTCCCAGACTGCGTGCTCTTGTCTTATCTCTTCTATCCTCTGCTTTACGAGGTCTTCATTGAACTCAACCCTTTTTATCTCAACCTCAAGCCCTTCTACATTTTGTAGTTCAAACTCAGGAGGCACTTCAAAGGATACACTGTAGCTTAGTTTTTGCGATAGCTCTTCCAACTCCACCTTTTCAAGGTATATGTCCGCAACAGGCTTTAGTCCACTTTCTTGTATTGCACTTGACAGTGTAGCATTTGCCACCCTTTTGCCTACCTCTTCTTGTATGTATTCTTTGAACTTTGCCCTTATAATCCAAAGGGGTGCCTTGCCTTTTCTAAAGCCTTCCACCTCCGCATTCTGCCTAAGGTAGTTGTATACCTCATCAAGTGCAGACCTTACCACATCACCTTCCACCTCAACTTTAAGACTTTTGAATAGCCCCTGCTTGTCTTCTACACTAATCCTCATGCAAACCTCCTATTCTTGGTGCGGGTGGAGGGAGTCGAACCCTCACGGGTTATCCCCACAGGATCCTAAGTCCTGCGCGTCTGCCAGTTCCGCCACACCCGCTTAAGAATACAAAATTATAACCTGCTTTTGGTCAATTCAACCTCTTACAAAAGCCCTATATTTACATAAACTATGGAGAAGTTTATGGAGATACCTCTTGACCTTGCTCAAAAGTGCGTAAAATGTGGACTGTGTAAGTCCGTATGCCCCACATATCCATACATACAAGAGGAGGCTGGCTTTGCCCGTGGAAGGCTTGCCCTTGCGGAGATGGTGGTAAAGGGAGAGCTACCCCTCTCTGAAGAGGTTGCCAAGCAATGGGACCAGTGTGCTATGTGTAGAAGATGTGAGTGGATATGTCCCAACAACGTGGAATACAAGGAGATTTTGGTCCATGCAAGGGATATGCAAAGGGATAATTTGGGACAGGGAATAGTAAAAAGTCTTGGTCTAAAGTCCTTGGAGCTATTGCAGTCAAAGGCAGGCAGAAAGGTGGTAAAGTTAGCTGGTAAACTTCTTAGTCCCTTGCCTTTTGGAGAAATAAAAACACCCTTTCCCACCGGTGCGGTCAAATTTATGCCAAAGCCCACT
>JAXSOH010000003.1:0-48259 GCA_037925805.1 Aquificaceae bacterium | reverse complement strand
ATATGAGTGCCTTTGGATATGTGTATGGTCTTCCTCTTTTTGGCTTTGCGTCTGGGGTTGTCAGGCTTTCAAAAAGGGATAGGTCAATTAGCATTTCTCCTCTCTTAACCAGTTCCTTGTTATAGTCTCTGTCTCTCATTTCTTCCCTACCTCATTAAAGAAATTATATCTTAGACAAAGCAGTTTCATGTTAACACCTCCTTACTTTATTCTTACACAATGGATGAAACGCTCCCGAGAGTGTATAATAAGCAATTGGTGTGGCTATTATAATAGTCTGTCATGAATGAAAATCTAAGGAAAAGCATATTCCTTTATGCCATAGGAGAGGAAGGAGAGCTTGAAAACTTTCTGAGAGGACTTTCCAAGAATACCTTAGAGGCTTTATTTGTAGACCTTATAACCATGTATTTCAACGATAAAAACTCCTCTAAACTTAGGGAATTGTCCGCAATTTATATCGCAGGCTATGAGCCAATACAGGAAAAACTGGGATATAACGGTTATATGCAGTTAGTAGATACAGAGGAGACGGTGTATTGCGAAGCGAAACCACAGAATACGGATAATGTAAAGAAAAAACTTAATGGAGGAGGGAGTTTTAACGATTACACTCTAGAAAGATTTGAGGAGGATATAGAGAAAAATCCAAAAGTTCTAACCTGTGGCTTCGTGCATGGTAAACTCCTTTATATCTTTGAGTTTGATCTCAAGTGTTTAGAGGACAGATTAAAAACTTTGATTAACAAACGCTTTCCCGAAGGCAAGCGAAGGGAAGGTGAGTATTTACGCTCCGCAAGCTTTTCTATAAAGCACTACATGGATTGCAAAAACCTTAAGGTGGTATTCATCCGTAAAGACATAAAAAAGTTCTACAGCTTTCTATCAAAGGAACTCATTGAATTTATAGAGAATTTAGGAGGAGGTAATGCATAGCATAGAAGAGTTTCTCAACAGAGTTATACGCGGAGATGTTTTAGAAGTTCTTAGGGACCTGCCTTCTGACTCCATAGACCTTGGGATAACTTCACCACCTTATAACAAGAAGGAAAAACATGGCGGTTGGCTTGTGCCAAAAGTGATATACAAAACTTACAAAGATGCTATGAAGGAAGAGGACTATCAAAGATGGCAGATAGATGTTTTAGATGAACTCCACAGAGTGATAAAAGAAGGAGGCAGTTTTTTCTATAACCACAAGGTTAGATACGAAAACGGAAAGATGATACATCCTCTTGAATGGCTCACAAAAACCAAGTGGAATATATGGCAGGAGATTATTTGGAACAGAAAAATAGCAGGGAACATTAGAGGATGGAGGTTTTGGCAGGTTGAGGAGAGAATATATTGGCTCGTAAAGGGCAAACCTGCGGAACTAAAACCACAGCATGCAAAACTCACATCCATATGGGATATAAGACCAGAACAAGGACACAAAAGCCATCCTGCGGTTTTTCCCATAGAGCTTCCTACGAGGATAATCCACTCTATTCTTGAAGACAGATACGGTGTAGTCATAGACCCATTCTGT
Source organism: Aquificaceae bacterium (assembly GCA_037925805.1). Lineage (GTDB taxonomy): Bacteria > Aquificota > Aquificia > Aquificales > Aquificaceae > Pampinifervens. The sequence goes on along the minus strand of JAXSOH010000003.1, from coordinate 46,728 downwards.
GGCACGGGAACTACACTGGTATCTGCAAAGCTGTTGGGTAAGGCGTATATAGGAATAGACATTTCTGAAGAATATGTGGCTTATGCTATAAAGAGGCTTGAGTCTGCGGATAAGGAAAAGCACAAGGTTCTCTATGAGCTTTCCCTTCATGGGGTCAGCCTTACCTTTGAAGATAGAAAAAAGAAAGGGCTTTGGGATAAAAGGCTTAAAAAGTTATAATAGTTTCTCATGGTAGTTTCACGCTTTGCACCAAGTCCTACGGGATATTTGCATCTTGGAAACGCAAGGACTGCTATATTTAGCTACCTTTTTGCCAGACACCACGTTGGGAAGTTTATCCTCAGGGTAGAGGATACAGACAGAGAAAGGTCTACAAAGGAGTTTGAGGAAATGCTTCTTGAGGACCTTAAGTGGCTTGGCATAGAATGGGATGAATTCTACAGACAGTCAGAGAGGTTTCATATATACGAGGAATATGCCCAAAGGCTCATAGAGAGCGGACATGCCTATCCCTGCTTTTGCACCGTGGAAGAGCTTGAAGAAGAAAGGAAGAAGGCAGAAGAAAGGGGAGTGCCTTATAGATACTCTGGCAAGTGTAGAGTTCTAAGCAAAGAAGAAGTGGAAGAGTTCAAAAGACAAGGCAAGTCCTATACCATACGCTTTAGAGTGCCCGATGGCAGGGTTGTGGTCTTTGAGGACCTCATAAAGGGTCATATAGCTATAAATGTGGATGATTTTGGGGATTTTGTGATAGTTAGGAGCGATGGGACACCTACCTACAACTTTGTGGTGGTGGTGGATGATGCCCTTATGGGGGTCACGCACGTAATTAGAGGTGAAGACCACATTCCCAACACACCCAAGCAGATACTCATATACGAAGCCCTTGGCTTTGAAGTCCCTAAGTTTGCTCATCTGCCTGTTATACTGGGTGAAGACCGGAGCAAACTCTCCAAGAGGCATGGTGCGGTCTCTGTGAGAAACTACAGAGAAGAAGGCTACCTGCCTCCTGCACTTTTTAACTTCCTCTGTCTTCTTGGCTGGTCTCCACCAGAAGAAGGAAGGGAGATATTCTCCAAAGAGGAGCTTATAGAGTTGTTTACTTTGCAGGGGGTAAACTCCGCACCTGCGGTCTTTAACAAGGAAAAGTTAAGGTGGATGAACGGAGTATATATAAGAGAGGTGCTTTCTCTTGACAGGCTTGTGGAGGAGTTCATACCTTTTCTTGAAAAGGCAGGATACAAAGCGGATAAGGACTTTGTAAGAAAAGTCTTAGAAAAGACCAGGGACTCCTTTGAAACCTTAACAGAGGCTGTGGAAAGGCTTAAACCCTTCTTTGTCCAAGAGGTGAGCTACTCAGAGGAAGCTATGGCTATCCTTGAAAATGAGCCTTCAAGAAAAGTCCTTGAGCTTTTCTTACAAAAGGCACAAGAGGAAGACCTTAAGGCTCAAAGGGTAAAGGAAATAGCCAAAGAGATACAAAAGGAGCTTAACATAAAGGCAAAGGAAGTATGGCACGCACTTAGAGCATGTCTTACTGGAGAGTTAGAAGGTGTGGGTGTGGATATTATGTGTGATGTGCTTCCGAAGGAGAGGGTTTTAGAGAGGGTAATAAAAGCCTTGGAAATTTTGGGCTGAGTTTTAATAAAAAGTTAACAATAGACTGCTTTGTCCAATATACTTGCAGGAAAGGTAGAAATTTCAGTCATCTGGAGAATTTTTGTGATATAAATCATAGTTGTTGAACTATTGTCCTTCAATAATCTTAAGGCAATGGCTAAAAATATTAGACAAAGCAACAATAGACTATTAAACTACAGCTTATGGAAAAAGAAAGCTTCTACGAGACTGCAAAGTCCCTTGCTGTTGTTGATGTGCCAGTGGCACACCCTGAGAACACTGTGAAAGAGACCATTGAAAGGATACTGGGTAGAAAGTATACATCCGCCTCTCATATAGTGGTGCTTGAGGAAGGAAAGCTCGTGGGGATAGTAACCGCAGAAGACCTATTCAGTGCAAACCCAGAGAACAGAATAGGTCATATAATGGACAATAACCCTCCAAGAGTAGGTCCTGAAACAGACCAAGAAGTGGTAGCTTGGCAAGCAGTGCAAAGGGGTGAATACGCCATGCCTGTTGTGGATCATTATGGATACTTCCTTGGGCTTATTCCGCCTTATACCTTGCTTAAGGTTCTACTTCAGGAACACGAAGAAGAGTATCCCTTAGTATAGACAAATATCCCTTTTAGGGACATCTATCCACACCTCGGGTTTAGGGGCTCACCGACCCCAGTGCCTTACTCCAGAGGCACTAATACCGCTCATCAAGCAGGCTTTGTATACCCACTTGATAAGGGTTTGCAGAGTGCAGTGTAAACACCAACTCACCTAACACGGTTAGGCGAGCCTTTGTCGGTATTCACGTTCCGCACCCCGCTTTAAAAACTAAGGAATAATATACAACATTTATCTTCGTTTGTCAACATTTTCAAAGACTAGTCGCCAAGACCTTTCAAGAATGGCTGGTATACTTGGGCCGGATAGCACCGCAGTCTCCTACTCAGGTGCACCCATGAAAAAGAGGGTAGTCTACAGATTGCCCTGGCTTTTAGTAGGTCTTGCGGGTGGATTTTTCGCTGCGGGAGTTGTTGGAATGTTTGAAAAGGAATTGGAAAAACATGTAGCACTTGCCTTTTTCATACCAACAGTGGTTTACCTTGCGGATGCGGTAGGAACACAGACAGAGGCTCTTGTGGTCAGAGCCTTCGCGCTGGGGCTTCCTGCTGATATAAGAAAAGAAACCAAAACAAGCACTGCCATAGGTTTTGTCCTTTTTCTCTTTAGTCTTATAACCATATGGCTTTTTTGGAAGAATTTTAAGATAGCTTTTGTCGTCTCTCTTGCTATACTTCTCGCTTCCTCTGTTGCGGGGTTTATCGCATCTTTATTACCTCTGTTTTTCAAAAGGCTTGGATTAGACCCAGCTCACGGAAGTGGACCTCTCGCCACTGTGATACAGGATATAATATCAGTGTTTATTTACTTCCTTGTTGCTTCTCTGTTCCTTTGAAAGGCTCAATTAATCAAAAACTTCAAGAAATATCTCCCTTAGCCTCTTCATACTGTCAGCTACCTTTTCTTTGAGTTCATCCTCTTGCATGCCCAGTGAGCTTGCTACCCTTTTGCCTTCTTGAGGTCCAAGCAAAGACCCAGCCCTTTCCTTTGAAAGCCTTAGCCTTGTCTCTACAAGTCTTAGAAAGGTATAGTGTTCGTGAGTCTCTCTAAGTATAGTATACTTTCCCATTAGCCTCTGGCACGCCCTTATCATGGATGGCTCTCTAAGTCCTTCTAAAAGCGTGTAATACTGAATAAGAAACTCCGCATCTATTAGCCCGCCAGGAGAAAACTTAAGGTCTACAAGACCCTTTCCCTTCTTAGCGTTGCCTTCAAGTGCAAATCTCATATCCCTTATTTCTTTTCTTTCCTTCTCACCGAGGGGTTTCTCAAAGAGAAAGGCTCTAAGCAAAGCTTCAAACTCTTCCACAAGCTCCTCTGGTCCTGTAATATACCTGCATCTTGTCCATGCGAGCCTTTCCCATGTTCTCGCATTAGAGTGAAAGTATTCCTTATAAAAGCTAAGGGAAGGTGCTATTTCTCCCGCATTTCCCATGGGTCTAAGCCTAAAGTCCACATCATACAGATAGCCCTCTGAGGTATGTTTTGTAAGAAAGGCTATAAACTCCTGAGCTTTCTTTGTTTTTTCTTCTCCTGCACTTCCACAGACAAATACAAGGTCAAGGTCAGAACCAACAGTTAGCTCCCTGCTTCCATACTTTCCAAGAGCAAGGACAAGAGTATCTTCAAGCAACAAGCTTCCCGAGAGCCTTTTCATGAGAAAGTCCGCAAGGTCTGATAGCTTCTCAAAAAAGCTAAAGAGCTTTTTGTATCTGTCTTCTTTTTTCACTAAGTATACGAGGGCTATTCTTATTTCCCAAACCCTCTTGAACCTTCTGTAGAGGTTTTCGGTGCTTAAGTTTAGGGTAGCCTCGTATTTCTCAAACTCCTCGGTAAACCTCTCTTCCTCTGGAAAGTCTTGATAAAGGGTGAGCACATCCTCCACAAGGTCTGGATACCTGCTTATGAGAGTGGATAGATAAGAGGACAAAGAAAATACCCTACAAAGAGTCTTGCTTACATCTTCCTTTGCAGGACTAAGAATGACCTTTCTACCCGTTGGATTAGAGAAAAACTTATCAAAGTTGGCAAGGGTCTCATCTGGGTCTGTGGTCTGAGCCATGCTTTCAAGAAGCTGTGGAAGTAGCCTTATAAAGGCTTGCTTTTCCTGTGTGGATAGCTTTATGCCTTCCCTTCCACTTATATAGCTCCAAAGTATGTTAAAGGCTCTGATGGGTTCTCTAAATTGGTAGTTAATGAGTATCTCTTTGGCTTCCTCAAGGTCTCCATTTAGCAGAGCCCTTTGTATGGGGTGTAGGTCTTCTTCCTCTTGAGAGGGTATTATCTGAGAAAAGATAAGGCTAACACCCTTTGTATACCTTTCGTAATTGGCTCTTAGCTCTTGCTCCTTTACTCCCATATGCTTTGCAATCCTGTCTGTGTCGTTTTCTGAAAAGCTCTGAGTTTGAGTGCAAGAGTGAAGCTGTAGCTTGTGCTCAAGTCTTCTCAAAAACTCATAAGCCCTTTCTAAAAAGATAGCCTCTTCGTTAGAAAAAACGCCCTTTTGGTTTAGCTTCCATATAGCCCTAAAGGTATTGCTCTCTCTAAGAAAGGGAGACTTTCCACCAAGGAGCAGAACAATAGACTGGACTGTAAACTCCACTTCCCTTATGCCTCCTTCTCCTGTCTTTATGTTGTTTTTGCCCAAAAGACGTTTTTTTGCCTCGCTGGCTATCTGAGCCTTTATAAGCCTTATCTCCTCAAGTATCCTGTAGTCCACAGACCTTCTGAAGACAAAGGGCTCTTTAACCTCTCTTTCAAAGACTTTGTAAAGCTCTTCGTCGCCCGCAGAGTATCTTGCCCTTAGCAAGGCAAAACGCTCCCAGGTTCTCCCGTAAGACTCGTAGTATAGCTCTGCACTCCTCAAGGACATGCTTATGGGTCCAGACTTTCCAAAGGGTCTGAGGTCTAGGTCTATCTCGTAGGGCTTTCCTTCCGGCGTTATCTGTGTAAGGAGTCTAAAAACCTTTTGAAATACCCATGAGAAGAACTCGTTGAGGGTGAGCCTTCCCGCCTGACCCTTGTCTGTAGAGTGGATAAACATTATGTCTATATCCGAGTAGTAGTTGAGCTCATAACTTCCTAACTTTCCAAGGGCGATTATGCAGGCGGTGGCCCGCTTTCCTCCCTCCTCAAGGGGCTCTCCGTATTTCTCCACTGCCTCCTGATAGGCTCTTCTGTAGGCAAGCTCCAGCATGGCGTCTGGTAGCTGTGCATACTCTTGAAGTAGCTCCTCATACCGGGCGGTGCCCAGTATCTCCTTTGCCATGACTCTCATAAGCTCCCTATGCCGGTAATAAGCCAAACGCTTTGAAAAGTCCTCATCAGACACGCAGTTAGATAAAAGCTCCTCAAGTTCCCGTAAGTATACCCTCTTATCCTTGAAGACATACCAAAGACCCGGTATGGTTCTCTGGAACTCCTCTGGGTGGTTTATAAGGAATTTTCTGAGGCACTCTGACTGATCAAGAAGCTCAAGGAGGAGCAAAAACCGCCTCTCGTTGAGATAATCCATAAGGCTCTGGGGCTCAGGGTGTCTTCTTAGAAGCTCCTCAAGACTTTCTTTTGCCCTCTGTAGGTTGTAGAGCCTTTCCTCTGCCTTTTTCCACCAATCTGAGGGAAACATTCTCATATTCTAATCTTAACTTTACAAAAGGGGTCTTTTTACATATAATTTATTTTCATGATATACTCAGAAACTGTTAAATATGCACTGCTGGCGCTTGCCTATCTTGCCTTAAACAGAGACAGGCTTGTCAAGGTAGAAGAAATCGCAGAAGCCCAAAGGATTCCCAAGCCCTTTCTTTCAAAGATTTTTCACAAGCTGGCAAGGGAGAGGGTTTTAAAATCCTACAAAGGACCAACGGGAGGTTTTACCCTTGCGGTCCCGCCAGAGAGCATAACCATGATGGATGTTATAAGATACCTTGACGAGGACTACAAGCTGGACTACTGTGCTTTAAGACCGGGAAGATGTGAGGAGTGGCAGAGTTCTCCCTGTGTGGTTCATCACAAGTGGACTGAGCTAAGGAAGAGAATACTGGAATACCTCACCACAACCACCATAGCGGAGCTTGCGGATGTGGAAAGCAGGCACAGACATGAACCGGCCCGTGCCGGTGGAAGCTCCGATTAAACAGTATATTCAAGCCTCTGCCTGAACTCTTCCTGCTTGCCCCTATTCCATCGTTGAACAGGTCTGTAGTATCCCACTACCCTTGAATAGACCTCTGCAGGCTTTCCGCAATGTGGACAGTGGAAGTGTTCTCCTCTTATGTATCCATGGTCCTCACAGACAGAGAAGGTAGGAGTTATAGTAAGGTAGGGTATAGGGTATCTTTCAAAGGCTATTTTTATGAACCTTGCTACCGCAAGTTCATCAGGAGATTCTTGCAGGAAAACATGGATAACAGTTCCTCCCGTGTAAAGCCTTTGGAGGTCAGCCTGATGTTCAAGCACAAAAAAAGGGTCATCGGTGTGGTTAACTGGTAGGTGGGTTGAGTTGGTGTAATAAGGTTCTTTTTCCCCTGCGGTTATTATATCCGCATACCTACTTTTATCAATCTTTGCAAGCCTGTAGGATGTGCTTTCTGCGGGTGTTGCTTCAAGGTTATAGAGATGTCCTGTCTCCTCCTGAAAGTCCGAAAGTTTCTCTCTCATAAACCTAAGCACCTTTATAGCAAAGGACTTGCCTTCATGCTCCGCTATGGATACGCCAAGAAGGTTAAGACAAGCCTCGTTCATACCCACGAGACCTACGGTGGAGAAAAAAGTGTCAAAGGACTGCAAGTATTCCCTTGAGTAGGGCATAAGGCCTTTTTTCAGGTTTCTTTCTATGACCTTCCTCTTTATCTCAAGGCTTTCCTTTGCAAGGTTCATGAGCTCGGAGAGCCTTTCAAAAAACTCATCCTCAGATTTTGAAAGGTAGCCTATTCTCGGAAGGTTTATGGTGACAACCCCTATAGAGCCTGTTTTGTCCGCACTTCCAAAAAGACCCCCCATCCTACTTTTTAGTTCCCTCAGGTCAAGTTGTAGCCTGCAACACATACTCCTTACATCACCGGGCTTTAGCGAGCTGGATATGAAATTTTGAAAATACGGTATGCCATACTTGGCGGTCATTTTCCATAGAAGCATTGCGTTTTCCGAATCCCACTCAAAGTCGGGGGTTATATTGTAGGTGGGTATGGGAAAAGAGAATATCCTGCCTTCATAGTCCCCCTCCATCATCACTTCCATAAAGGCTTTGTTTATCATGTCCATCTCCTTCTGAAACTCCCCATAGTAGCCTATATCGGGTCTTTCCTTGCCTCCAATTATGACAGGCCTGTCCTTCATATCCTCTGGCACTGTCCAGTCAAAGGAAAAGTTTATGAAAGGTGCCTGCCCTCCCCATCTTGAAGGGACGTTGAGGGAAAAGATAAGCTGTTGAATGAGCTGTTTCACCTCACCATAGCCAAGTTTGTCTAATCTGACAAAGGGTGCAAGGAAGGTGTCCACAGAATTTAGAGCCTGAGCACCGGCGAACTCCATCTGGGTCACTCCAAGGAAGTTAACCATCTGACCAAGAAGAGAAGATAGATGCTTTGCAGGACCTGCGGTAACCCTACCCGGACCTCCTCTAAAACCCTTTCTCAGAAGGTCCTCCATAGACCACCCCGCACAGTATCCTACTATACCATGAGAAAGGTCATGTATGTGAAGGTCGCCCTCCCTGTGAGCCTTCGCAATCTTTTCAGGATAGACATGTGTAAGAGTGTAGTGGGCTATAACAGTTCCCGCGGTGTGGAGCATGAGACCGGAAAAGGAATAGCTTGCGTTGGCATTTTCCTGAACTCTCCAGTCTTGTTGGTATATGTAATCTTGAACGACTCTTTCCGCATCAACTATAGCCTTTGATATATCTCTTAGTTCTTCCCTCTTCTTCCTATATAAGATGTAACCCTTTGCAACCTTCGCAAAACCATGGAGTATAAGCGTTTCCTCCACTATATCCTGTATTTCTTCCACGTGAACCGCAGGTCTGTCAGACCGCAGGACCCATTTTACAACTTCCAACACAAGTTCCTCAAGAACCTGCCCATCAAGAGGCTCTCCCACAGCCTTGAAGGCCTTTGAAATGGCTCGCTCAATTCTGCCTCTGTCAAAGTCCACAAAAGCACCATCCCTTTTCACAACCTTTGGAAGAACCCTTCCCAAAAAGAACTCTTTTTGGATATCCACTCTTAGCATAATTACCTCCTTAATAATTTATTTACTTTAAAATCATAAAAAGACTTTTTGAAAGAGACAAGCGAGGAAAACACCAAAAAATAACCCTTCTAAGGAATTGTTTCTTAAGTTAGAGGAACTTCGTGGATTTTTTCAAAGGCAGAAAACCAGTTCATATAATCCCTAAGTCCAACCACCTTTCCCACTACCATAACTGCAGGTGGCTTTATCTCTGGAGGATTTTCAGAAAGTTCTCCAAGGTTTGTTATGACAACCCTCTGTTCTGATGTTGTTCCCTTTTCTATAAAAGCGGTAGGTTCATCTTTTCCCCTTCCTATCTCAATAAGCCTTCTTGCTATCTCCTGTCTATTAGAAACCGCCATAAGAAAAACAAGAGTGTTTATTCCTTTGAGGCTTTCCCAGTCTATGCTTGAGTTTTTCTTTTTAGGGTCTTCATGTCCAGTTATAACCGCAAAGGAAGAAGAGATGCCTCTAAAGGTCAAAGGAATACCCGCATAGGCTGGGACTGCTATAGCGGAGCTTATACCTGGGACAATCTCAAAGTCTATGCCATGCTGGGCTAAGAACAGAGCCTCCTCACCACCTCTTCCAAAGACAAAGGGGTCTCCACCCTTGAGCCTAACCACAATTTCCCTCGTATGAGCATATTGAAGGAGAAGCTCATTTATCTTTTCCTGCTCTATGGTATGCTTCCCATCCTCTTTACCCACATACACAAGCTCACAGTCTGGTTTTGCAAGCAATAACACCTCAGGGTTTACAAGCCTGTCGTAGAGTATGACGTCCGCAGACCTTATGAGCCTGTAAGCCTTAAGGGTTAAAAGCTCTATATCTCCCGGACCTGCTCCCACAAGATAGACCTTACCCATGGCTACACCTCCTTACTTTATTAGAAATATCCCAGAGGGGTTTGGAACATCAACTTCGTAAAGTAGTATTAGCTCCGGCACTGAAAAGGCTCTAAGTTTTGAGTCAAAGTAGGAGGAGATGTAAAGCCTTTTGCCATCTTTAGAAAACCTCGTGTGCATTACCCTTCTGCCTACTTGCAACTCCTTTATTACCTCCATAGCCTTTGCTTCCACAAGTGCTATGTAGTCCTCCCTGTCTCCGCTAAAGTTCACCGCTATATAAATGCCGTCTGGTGAGGTGGTAGCAAAGACGGGCAGTCCTGATAGGTCTATATGACCCTCAAGGTTGAAGCCTTTGAGGTTTACCACGTAAAGCCTTCTTTCACCAACCGCAGGAATGAAAGCCCTTTCATCCACAAGTCCCCACGTGCCAAAGTGGGGTATTTTAAAAACCACCTCTTTATCGCCAGAAGTAAAGAAAACCTTCCTGTAGCCTTTATCCTTTATGTTCAAAAGCCCAACGCCTTCCTCCTTGAAAAAGCCTACCGCGTAAACATCCCCCTTAAGAAGGGCATCAAAGGGCATAGCTCCTACCTCTTTAAATACCTTTACTTCTCCATTCCTTACGAGCCATATCTCATCTCTGTCCATGAGAGAAAAGACAAAGCCTCCCTCAAAGCCCTTTATGCCTACGTTCCTTGAACCCGTATTGAAGCTCCGAACTATGTTTAACCTCTCATCAAGGACCACAACTGTCTTTGGTTCGTAGTTGGCGACCACCACATGGTCTTCTGTAAAGTCTATGCCTATGGTGCTCTCTCCAACCTTTACCCTTTTCAAGAGTTCATCCCTTTGTATATCTATCTGGCTTAGGTATCCATCCCTGCTTATGAGATAGGCTTTACCCTTCCATGGCTTAAGGGTTGCATGGTTTAGATTTCCAAGCCCTTCTATTTCCTTTACAAGTTTTCCGTCCTCTATAACCGCAAGTCTTCCTCTCTCCCTTTCAACCACATACAGCTTTTCCGCGAGGACAAGGACAGGAAAGATTAAGAGAAGTAATATCATAGGTAGCATGCTGGGTCCTCCTCTCTGTAATCTCCAAAAACTGCATAAGCCCTTGCCCTTGAGTTTCCGTTGCATATACCTATGAAGGAACACTTCTCACACTTCCCCTTAAGCCTCCGTGGTTTTTCTCTGAGAAAGCCCAGTAGCCCATTACCCTGCCATATTTTGACTATGTCCTCTTCCCTTACATTGCCCACACTGTGGAAGAAAAAGGGGTCAGGTTTTACATTGCCTCTGAAGTCTATGTTCATAAGCCTAACACCTGCCTGATTACCACCCCACAAAAGAAGTCTTTCGTAAAAGCTTTCTGCAAGCCTTGGATACCTCTTTACAAACTCTCTGTATAGCAAGACCGCATCCGCCTCATTGTTGCCTGTGACTACATCTATAGGAAGTCCCCTCTCCACATATTCAAAGGATTTGTTAATAACAAACCCTACCCAACTTCTGTATTCCTCCTTCTCAAGGTCTGAAAGCTTTTCGCCCCTGCCAGAGTATACAAGATGAGATATGTAGATTTTTGGAATTCCTTCCCTCTCCACAAGGTCAAGGACAAAGAGTAGGCTTTTTGAAGTAACAGGAGTAAGAGTGAACCTGAGCCCTACCCTTATGCCCTCCCTTATGCATTCCCTTATGGCTTTCAGGGATTCTTCAAAAGCTCCTCTCTTACCCCTGAAGGCATCATGAACTTCTGGCTCACCGTCTATACTTATGCCCACATAGTCAAAGTGCTTTTTTATCTTTTCAATGCATTCCTTCACGAGAAGACCATTAGTGGAAAGGTATGTGCTTATGCCTCTTTCTTTCAAAAGCTTAGCAAGAGTAAAAATGTCCTCCCGTAGGAGAGGTTCACCACCCGATAGTATGGCAAACCTTACTCCCACAGAAGGCAATCTATACACAAGGCTCACCACCTCCTCATGGGTAAGTTCTCCTTCTCTTTCTTGATTGGCGGAAGAATAGCAGTGCTTACAATACAGGTTGCAGGTGTTGGTAAGGTTCCAGATGAGTATAAGACCTTCAAGACGTCTTGGCTTTTTTCCTTCAAGAGTATCTTTTATGTATTCAGTTATTCTAAGCATAGTTCAACTCCACATGGACTTCGCATATATCCTCTCCATGAGCGTTGCATTTTGTTTCATACTATCACATCCTCTAAATACATACCCGTAAAAACCCTGAAGGCCATAAAGACGAGTATAGGTATATCTTTGCCAAGGTGTGGTCTTTTTATCTGTGATATGGCTTCAATCCATCCAGCCATCTTTCAAAGCCTCCATAAACTTTAAAAGAGCCTTCAGCTCCTCATCTTTCAGCTCAATATTTGGCATGGCGTTCCTTGAGTAGCCCAGAAGTCTGTAGGTGTTCTGAGGGTCAATTATTTGAGCCATAACCAAGGAGATACTCCTGTTTTGCACAGACCACTTAAGGGGTGGCCCAAAAGCTTCTTTTGTAGTATGATGACAGCCCCAGCATTTTTCCATGAAGACCTGATAGCCAAGCTGTGCGGAATCAAACCTCCTTGACTTGTTTATAAAGTTATACTTACCAGCAGGATGGCTTGCAGGATATTCCGCAATTTTTTTAAGGCTTACACCATCGTAAAGCACAAGGGCACCATCCCTTTCGTAGACGCTTATGTATGCTATCCTTCCATCACCGGTGAACTCAGCATGGATTACCCTCTTGCCCTCTACGGGTTTGATGCTTCTTACCTCAAGACTTCTTTTGTCTACAAGAAGCATTTGGTCTGATGAGTTGTCAACCCAAACAAAAGGCGTTCCATAATTGCTCCTTGCGAGGAAGCCTTCTCCACCCAGCGGTATATCCTTTACATGCTCCCAATGATATGCCCTCCATATGGAAAGGGTTCCCTTTCTGAGCAGGGGTGTTGCAAAATAAAAACTTCCCTTTGAATACCAAAAGTAAGCAGAGGCAAGGTGTGGAATCCCCACCGCTTTTATTTCCTTTATCGGCTTTAGTTCACTCAGAGAATAAACCTTGAGCCCATCCTTTGTGCTTCCTATGAGGTATTCCTCTAAAGGGTCTATGATAAAGTCCTCTAAAGGGCTGTCTATACGCTTGTAAACAAGGGAAAGGTCCCTGTAGTCAAGAAATCCCACAATGGGTTTGTCTCTGAAGGTGAGTATGAAGGCTCGCTCACCGTATAGCTCATAGACCGCATTTATCCTTCCTTCTATCCTTAGCGTTCCTATTAGATTAAGGTCTCTGTCAAAAAGCACAAGCTGTGAGGGTATCCAGCAACCTGCCACAAGTATATTCCCATCGGGTGATAGGGCTATATTCCTTAGATATATGCAAGCTCTTATCCTTTCAAGTTTTCCCTGAGAAGGGTTGTATTTACCTATCCATCCATCCCTTGATGGTATGTAGACCTCTCCTGAGATGGTAAACTTTATGCCCCCGTGCATGTTTGGGAAAGGAAACTTAGCAAGAACCTCCTTACCCTCCATTACCCACACAAGGTTTCTGCCCCTTTCTACAGCAAGGGTGTAATCTCCCAGGTTCTCAATCTTGACCCTATCCACCTTGTCCCTTTCCCTGCTTTCTTCAATTCTTTTTTGATCCCACTTGAGACTTTCTTTCTCAACAGGCTTCTTAATAAACTCCACTATGGCTCTTATCTCTTCATCCTTTAATTCCCTGAAGGCTGGCATTCCCGTTGTGCCTTCCTTTATCACCCGGTAGAGCTTTTCATCCTCTTTCAAATTGAAAAAAGGGGGGAGGGAAAAGAGGGGAGGTGCGACCTTTCCAAGCCTGTCCTCACCATGACAGGAAGAACAGTATCTTTGATAAAGCTCCGCTCCCCCCGCAAGGGAGAGGGAGCAGAAAATAATGGACAGGAGAAAGCTCTTCATCAGTAGATATCCTTCATTGTGTTATAGACGTTGAACCTACCAGCTGGAGTAGCAACCCAGTCACCTCTGATAACGTGCTTGAGTTTGAGGGTCTTGTCGTCGTATACGAGTATAGCTTGCTTTTCTGGCTCGCCCTTTTTACCCCATACAGAAATCCATACCTCGGTGCCATCTTTGTTGAATTCTGGATGAACAGCCCTTCCTTGAAACTCTGGAGGTATTTCTATCTGGGCTTTAACCTTAAGAGTGTTTCTATCAAGAACTGTCACACTTCTTTGCAGTTTCTGGTCTGGGTTGAGGGGTCTGTCTACCCAGAGGTTTTCTGATTTTGGATGCGTCTTTATAAAGAGGTTTCCACCGCCCTCGCCTGGAAGTTGGGTCTTTGCCACCACCTTTGCAAAGTATTCCTTTCTCTTGGGGTCTGTTCCTATGCAGGCAATAGTGTTTTCACCAAGATGTCCAGTGCACCATATAGGTCCATACTGTGGATGGACAAAATTGGCACCCCTGCCCGGGTGAGGGATCTTACCCGTTTCTATGTTTGCTACAAGCTTCTTTTCCTTGGTGTCCACCATAGAGACCTTATTCCTGAAGTTGGCCGCAACAAGGAAATACCTCTTTGAAGCATCCCATCCACCATCGTGAAGGAACCTTTCCGCCTCAATCATTGCTATCCTTGGAGCCTTCACGTTGGAGTAGTCCACAAGCCATATCTGTCCTGTTTCCTTTATGTTTACGATCCATTCGGGGTCGTGGTGGGAAGCCACTATAGATGCTACCCTCGCTTCTCTCACAAACTCGTTGGTGTCGTAGGTATAGGAGCTTGTGGATATTAGCTTCAGCGGTTCAAGGGTCTGACCATCCAGTATGACCAGCATAGGAGGCCAGTAGCATCCGATTATGGCATACCTATCAAGAAAGTCCCCCTTTGGTCCTTTATATTTTGAAGAGTCTATGGACCTTGCATCGTTGCAGGCTTTAACTTCCGCTACGGTGTCGGGTTTTTTCATCCATAGGTCTACCATAGTTGCTTTTCCGTCCCTTCCAATGGTATACATATATCTACCAGAGGCGGAGTATCTTATTATATGAACCGCAAAGCCTGTATCCACTATGTTTACAAGCTCCTTTGTATCCCCATCTATAATGGCCACCTTACCCACGTCTCTAAGTATCACACCCATAAAGTTCTGCCAGTTTCTATCATGCTCGGGCTTTTTAGGTCTCTTTTCTGGTGGAACATAAACCTTCCAAGTTTTTTTCAGGTCAGCAAGGGATAGCTCTGGAGGTGCAGGTGGGTCATGCTGCAAAAACCTTGCCAATATGTCTATCTCTTTGTCGCTTAGTATTCCTTGCCTTCCCCAGTCAGGCATACCACCGGGAGTTCCATAGGTGATGAATACCTTGAGACTTTCTGTCCCAAGTTGACGCGTTCTGTCAGGCGTAAGCTTCGGACCTGTTGCCCCTTTCCTCAGGGTTCCATGACATCCTGCACACCTGTCAAAGTAGATCTGCTTGGCTATCTCCATCTCCTCCTTTGTTATAGGTGGAGGAGGGGGAAGCTCCTCCTTCTTCTGGTTCTGTGCATAAACCACCGCCATACTACCTGCAAGGGCAACAGCCCCCAGCACACCGCTTAGCAATACCTTCTTACCCATGGCTATGACCTCCTTATGTGATTTTACTCATATTCATAAATATAAGTAATTGTTTATCATATGTCAAGAGTTTTTAACTAAAAAATAAGGAATTGTCCTGAAGAACTTGTAAATGCCTTTGCCCCACACCAGGGCGGGAACAAGGGTAAAGGTGAACATTCCTCCTGCTACGTTGAGAACAAAAAACCAATCTACCTCGTAAGTCCCCCTTTCTGGGTTATACCTAAAGCATCTCAACCAGAAGCCCTCGATGGGGCTCAGCCTGACCTTTTCCCTCTTGGCTTCAAGCACTGCAAGCTCAAGGTCTCTAAGCTTTGGGTTAACACCATACAGGTATCTTGATACCCTTCCAGAGGGTGTAAGCACCACATAAAGGTTGGGATGGTCAAATTCCCCGAGCTTTTCATCATACCTATACCTGTAATCTATGGCTCGCAGGAGTTTTTCTGCTTCTTTACTCCTTACCACATACCAGTTTTCTGGCAGGTTGTGAACCTCTCTAAACCTTCTAAGGTCCTCAAGACCGTCCTTAGGGTCAAAGGTCAGGGAAAGGACTACGAGATCTTCCCTAAGGTCTTTTATGGCTTTCTTGAGGCCCTGCATCATAAGTGGGCAGGCGGAGGTGCATCTGGTGTATATAGGGTTCAGCACCACAACCTTGTTAAGCCCCTTTATGCTAAAGACTCTTCCATCGCTATCTTCAAGACTTACATCTGGCACATATGTGCCTATGGTCTTCTTCTCATCAGGTAGCAATTCATTAGCCCACGACAGTAGGACCAGTAGGAGTAAAAGGTTAAAAATACCTGACATTTCTGTGACCTTTGAAAAGAGATAGGGTGGTGTAGGATATAAAGAGCAGTCCACCAAACACCGCCAGCAATCCACCAAAGCCCATAACATTCAAGGCAAGGACAACCTTTGCATCTTGAACATACTCAAAGCCGTATGTCTTTCTCGGTGCACCCATACTGCCTGCCAAATAAAAACCAAGAACAAGAAGGTTTATTCCTAAGCCGAAGAAGGTTGGTTGGAGTTTTGCAACACTTTCCCAGAAGACATAGCCAAGCCTTTCTTTGAGCATATAATAGGTAAAGCCCATGAAGGCTATGGTTACGCCTGAGACAACACCATGGTAATGAGCTGGAATTCTCAAGTCACTTTGCATGCCACCATAAGCTATAAAAGCACCTACATGGTATACGACCATAGAGAACAGAAGGCTGATGGTGGCGACATTCCAGCTTAACCTAAGATTTCTAAGCACATAATAGCTGTGAAGGAGGATAGGCACACCGAGCCCAACCCCAAAGGAGAAGGACAGCTGTTTTTTGAAGCTTTCAGAAAGTGGGTCTGTAAAGAAGCCCAGTGGTAGTGGTAGGGCAAACAGTAAGAGAAGAAGGTTAGCACCTTTCAACAGAGGACTGCTTACCACCCTGCCAGAGCTTCTTTTAAGGAGTTCATGCCATACCGCAAGCATTACAGAGGCATACATGAACTGCTGAAAATGTCCCGGTATCCAGAAGAGCCTCTCAAAGAAAAGCTTCATGCCACCCTCGGGGTGAGCAATGAGGAAAGAAGGGGGTATTGAAAGAAGAGTGAGAAGTCCAAAAAAAATAGAGAGAGAATACAGCTCATTCAGTTTAACTGCATCCCTCAACCTTTGTAGAACCTCAAGAAGAAAACCAAAAAAGAACAGGAAAAACCCAATATAGAAGAGGGGAGTTCCAACAACGGGTATGTAATTGTTCAGATAGGGCTCTCCGTAAGGCAAAAGGCAGGAGAGGGAAAGGAGGAGCATGCCCAGTAGGGTGGCTGGAGGTGCAACCCTTCCCTTCCTGCCTTCTTTATAGTGCCAGAAGGCTAAGGTAAAAGTCATCAACCATACAGTTATGGAAAAGGTTACATGCCCTACAAGGAAATGATAAAAAAGCTCTGGAGATTTAAGAAGTGATACCGCTGGTGTCCTCGTTAAGGCTATAAGAAGCCCGAAAATGCCAGCCATTATGAGGGAAAAAAGGGAAAGGGAAAGGTAGAAAAGCATTATCTTACCTCCCACATGGCAGAGAGCCATCCCCAGTTGAGTAGGAGGAATATAAGAAATACACCCATGAAGAGGAGGGTAAGGGTCAGAGTTCCAGGCGCCTCAAAGCCATGGTTTTCCTTTGCAGGTGGAGGTGGAGAGGCTAATTGAAGTTGCATATCTTGAGGACCTTTTACAGGAGAACCAAAGAAAACAGAAATGACAACTATGAGTATCCATGCAAGGGCACCAACTACCGCCAGCAGACCACCGAGGGCAAAAAGAACCCAGAAAAAGTCCACCGCTGGGTTAAAGGTGTAAGTGAAGGGTCCGCCAGAGAAGGTAATATCGTAGTGTCTTCTTGGAACACCAAAGGCTCCAAGTATATACATGGAAACCGCAAACACCGCAATACCGATCCCAAAAAGCCATGGTTGTATCTTGGCAAGACCAAAGAAGGCTATCTTCTTCCTGAACACAAGAGGTATTAAGTAATAGGTTGCGCCCATGAAGGCAAGAGTAGTTCCACCCACAACTGTTCCCTTAAAGTGCCCGGGTATGGAAAGGGTGTTGTGGACTATTATGTTGGTTTGCTCCATACCGTTTACAACACCGGTCACACCACCTATAAAGCCAAAGATTATGATGGACAGAAGCACCGCAGAAAAAGCAGGGTTGCCCCAAGGTGCATTCTTAAGCCAGTCAAAAAGACCCTTTGTATAGCCTCTTCTTCTCTGAGCGGATTCTACCGCAGAAGGAACAGCAAAGGCGTGTATCATAGAGGCAAGGACTGCAATATACATGATATAGCTTGTGTTGAAAACCTTCCAGGCTGGGCTTGGTCCTGGGTCTACAAGGAGGTGATGTGCGGAAGCAACATTTATTCCTATAACATAGAAAACGAAGGCAAACCTGCTAACTTTTTCGTTTATGGATGTTCCACCGACGGTAAGAAAAGCTCCAAGATACCAGACAGCGATCATGGCGGTCACATTTATCTGCTGGGAGGAGTGTCCAAGACCCCACCAGACCAGTTTATAAACACCGGCATCCATAGTCTTTATTATTCCAAGCGACCATAGAAGTGTGGGAATGTATATAACCGCGCCTGTTGCGAGAGTTAAAGTTGCTATAATTGCTGCTGCAACAAGTCCGAAAGTAAATAAAGGCAAGGAATCTCCATAGGTTCTTTCTTTCCTTGCTATAAGAAGGTTTGCAAAGAAGAGAAAAACACCTGTAAGGGCACCAACCGCAAAGAGTATCACACCAAGATAGTAAAGAGGATGTGCCTGCAATGGTGCGTAAGAAGTCATAAGAACATCCGCATTACCACTTAGTATGGTAAAGTTTACAAGTAGGAAGCCAAGAACCATCAGGATTAGAGCGAGCCAGCCAAATTTAGGAGAAGACATGCGAGAGTTAAGCACAATAGTTGAGCCAAAGTAAAGTCCCGCTATTTCAAAAAAGACTATCCAGAATATGAGGGCGTTAAGACCATGAAGGGTGAGAACCCTGTAATACCACTCTACGGGCAGAAGGTGAACCACTTGCCATCTTGTGAGAACAAGAAGTAATGCAGCGATAACACCTATGAGTAAAGAGACAACAGCCATAACCGCATTGAGCTGTATAAGCTTCTCCGCCCTCAAATCAACCTTTAATCCGGTAATATCACAAGTTCTAAACATGGCTCAACCTCCTCACTCTTTTACTATGATCTTCCCTATCATCATGTGATGACCTATACCACAGAATTCATTGCAAACTATGTAGAACTCTCCAGCGGAAGTAGGTCTAAAGGTAAGCACATAATCATAGCCAGAATATACCATAAAGTTCATATTTACAGGCTGTAATGAAAAGCCGTGAAGAAGGTCAAGGGAGGATATATGGAATCTGTATTCTTGGCCCTTTTTAAGCACAAGTATAGGCTCCCAAGCCCACATTTTACCCAGAAGAAACACGTCACTGTTGGGTGGCGGTTCTACTACAGGTATACCCTTTTCCTCACCTATCTTATACTTCTGTATGAAAGCCTGCGTTAGGGCGTTGAATTCTTGAGGTGTTGTCCTGTAGGTTGTGAAAGAGGGGTTTTGCTTTCCGTAGACGTGCCACACTATCATCCAGAAGAAAAGAACAAGGCACACCACAAGGGCTATGGTTATCCACATCTTTTCGTCCTTTGCGACCCTTTTAAAATACCATCCTTCTTCAGGTGGAAGCAGTGCCATGTTACTTACCTCCTAATAAACTTTCTTTGATTTCGCTGGGTATAGGGGAGAGCCAGGCTAACTCCAGAAGCCCCCATATTAGGTAAGAGACCGCATAAATGGTGACCCCTAAGAAAAGCAGAAACATAAAATCGTCCAGCACCAGCTGAAGGAAAGGCACCTTCTTTTCCTTTTCCTCCATGGCTACACCTCCTTTGGTGAATGCTTACTTATAGATTAATATCAAGAGATATTTTTGTCAATAATTAAATTTATCATGTTTTAACTTTAAATTAAAACCTGTAAACATTTAATAAAGGGCTTATATTATTAGTAAATGATTATTTACAGGAGGCTCCCATGCATATGGCAAGTATACAGCCACTATACATAGGCTTTCAGAAGCTCTCTCATTTTATGAGCAGGCTATTTTCCTCAAAGCTCAATCCTCTTTATCACCTTGGTGCTATTGCTATTTTCCTTCTAATCATAGACGTAGTATCAGGTGTTTACCTCTTTTTCTTCTACAGTATAGACCCTCAAACCTCCTATCAGTCAGTGGAAAGAATATCTGAAGATTTCCTGGGAAACATAATGAGGGGAATACACAGATACTCTTCTGATGCCTTAATACTTACAACCCTTACCCATATGGTGCATGTGATAATAACGGACAGGTTCAGAATGTTCCGATGGGTTGCATGGGTTACTGGCGTGGCAACCCTTCTTATATTTTTAGCTATAGGAATATCGGGTTACATATTAGTTTGGGACGCAAGGGCACAGCTCACTGGACTTCTGACCGCCAAGTTCTTTTCCTTCTTGCCAGTCTTTGGAGATGCACTGATGAGTGCCTTCCTCGGAAGCGACATAAAGTATCTCGGTGGTCTTTTCAGAATATTGCTCTTTGCCCATATAGCTCTTACCATACTCATTGTTTTTACCCTCTGGGTTCATGTTATGAGGAACGCCAGACCGAGACTTATTCCACCAAGGTTTCTTTACATAACCATAACTATCCTTCTCATAACACTTTCTCTCATCTTCCCCGCAAAGAGCGACCCACCAGCTTATATAAACAGATTGCCTTTTGAGATGAGCGTTGACTGGTTTTACCTTTTTAGTTATCCCCTTCTTAAATACATACCCATGTCCATAAACTGGCTCATTTTTCTTGGCTTTTTTACCTTTCTTTTTGTCTTCCCGTGGCTTATAAAAGGTAAAAGAAATCCACCTGCCCGCATTGATTTTGAAAAATGCACAGGCTGTGAACAATGTTACATAGACTGTCCTTATGAAGCTATAGTAATGGAGGAGTATGATAATAAAAAGAAAGCCCTACTGAAGGAAAGTAAGTGCGCAGGTTGTGGTATATGTGTTGGCTCTTGCAGCAGTTTTGCTATAGACATCCCAACCTTCCCCTTAGAAGAGACTATGGAAAAGATAGAAAGGGAAAAAGCTTCCTATGTGGTTTTTCGCTGTCCTTTTAGTGCGGTTCCACCAGAAAGGGAAAAACTCCTTACCTTTACTGTCCCCTGCATAGGCGTTGTGAACACAAAGTATGTGGAGGATGTTCTAAATATGGGTGTGGAGGGTGTAGTTCTTGTTTCCTGTGAGTATGAAGATTGCTACTTCAGAGAAGGGAATAAATGGCTTGAGGAGAGGTATGAAAGGAAAAGAAGACCCATACTTAGGAAAAAGGTTATGGGAGGGCGGGTGCTTATCCTTGAAGCTCCTTATGTGAAGTCTATTGAAAAAGAGATAGAAGAGTTTATAAGCTCTAAGAAGGAGGGGCAGGATGCGAAGGTCGTCAAAACTGAAAGTTTAAACTACCCAGTTGCTACCGCCATACTTGCAATTCCCATATTTCTCTTCTATCCGCTTACCACCCACAAAATAGCCTTCTATCCAACCCAAAGCTCCGCTGTTATCCTGAGCTTTAAATACAGGTCTTCTCCAGTCAAAGAGATGGCTCAGGTCAAAGTAGGTGGCTTAAAACATATGCAGGCTCAAAGTGCTATAGTAAAAGAAAGGTCTCCAATAAAGGTGGAGGTTTACAAGGATGGGAATCTTATATATTCAAAGGTTTACAAACCAAGGGGTATAAGAAGGGACGCCTCCATATTTGTCTATGAGGAACTTTTCTTAAAGGGTGATGCTCAAAAGCTCAAAATAAGGGTAGAAGAAACAGTTCATAGGGGAAAAGTTAAAGAATTTGAGTTTGAACCTCCGAAAAATCCAAAAGAGAGCCTGCTAATAACTTATGACGAGGCTACAGGGAGCTTCCTTACTCTAAAGTAAGGTTCAGAATCCACCTTACCATAGCCCTTGCTTCTGTCTCCTCAATCCTCTGTGGTGGCATACACTCCCACCTTGCTTTCCATCTGCCACATGAGCCTCCCCTTATACTTTTAATAAGCATGCTTTCCGCTTCTTCCTTTCCTTTATATCTTTTAGCTATCTCAACAAAAGCCGGTCCCACGAGAGCAATTCTTCTGTCGTGGCAATCAGTGCATCCTCTTGCTTTAAAAAGCTCCTTTACCTTTGAGGGCTCAACTGAGGGATCAGCTTTTTTTTGCCCTTTCGGGACATCGCAGGAAAAAACCAAACATACTAAAACTAAAAGCCACATAGCAAACCTCCTAAAAATCCTTCCTTTTAAAGGCAAGTAGTCCGAGCGTAAAGACAACCGCTGTATATAGGAGAGATAAAGGGATAGGTAAGAACCAAAGATCTTTTAAGTATTTTTTAGCCCATGTTCCAACAAAACCCATAACCTCGTAAAGACCAGCTTCCATAAGAGAACTGAGCCTTATGAAGTCAACGGGATTTGAAAGGGTAAGGAAAAGAACGAGTTTTTCTATAGGATAGTTAGAAAAGGCAAGTATTATATAAAGAACTATACCGTCGTACATAGCTGAGAAAAAAAGCCAAAGAAGTAGCACAAGCCCGATACCCTTTAACCGATCCTCTACAAGGAGTCCAGAGAGAATACCAAGGGATACAAAGAGGGGAATAAGGGAGGTTGTTAGAGAAAGGGTCTTTGCAAAAGGAGGATAAAAGCCCTCAAGATAGTAAAAAACAAAACCAGAGCCAACTGCATAGCTAATAAAGATAGAGAAGCTAAGGCTGATTATAAGGGATGCGAAAAGAAAGCTTCTCCTTACTGGCTGAGTTAACACAAATTCAATAAAGTTTCTGTTTGTGTATAAGTAGTTTATGGAAAGTAGGAGGGAGAAAAGTGGGAGCGTGAGAAGAGATAGGTTCGTATAACTGACAACAGCTTTTCTCGTATTACCTCCAAATTTCACTAACGAATAGACCAAAAGCCCATAAAAAACAGTTATACCCAACATCCATCTGCTCTTTAAAAGGTCATAAAGCTCGTATTTTATCAGCTTAATAAGCAAAGCACAGCCTCCTCAAGTTTTTCCTTACCCGTCGAAGCCTTTAAGCTATTTACACTTCCCCTAAAAACAATCCTCCCCTCGGTTATGAAAACTATATCGTCCGCCAGTTCATCCACCTCTGCCATTATGTGGGATATGTAAAGAATGGTTTTACCTCTCTCTTTCTCTCCGTGGATAAAAGCCCTGAGTCTGTGAGCTATGGCTAGGTCTAGACCTATCATGGGCTCATCAAGTATGAGGATTGGCTGGTCAAAAGAGAGGGCTACAAGAGCCCCGACTTTTCGTTTTGTCCCGCCTGAGAGGTTTATGAACCTTTTTTCAAACTCTGGCTTCAGATTGAGCAATCTTAATAGCTCTTCTAGCCTTATAGCCTCTTCTCCCCGCAGGTCTTCCACCATTGAGACTATCTCCTTCAGTGTGAGGTTTTCTGGAAACTCTGGGACCTGTGGCATGTAGCCTATTAGCCTTTTGTGGGAAATGTCCTCTCTTGTCTCTTTCTTGTCTATGTAAATTTTTCCCCTGTCTGGTATTACAAGCCCAAGAATAATCTTCACAAGAGTCGTTTTCCCAGAGCCATTTGGACCAAGGAGAGCAGTTGTCCTGCCACTCACAAATTCAAGACTCAGGTCTTTAAATAGGGTCCTCTTCCCAAAGGTCTTAAAAATACCCTCAAGCTTTATCACGGCCTCTCCATAAGTGGTTTTTTATCCACGAGAGCTTCGGGATTAAGGAGGGGTATAAGTTTCTCCATCATGTCTAAAATCCTTATGAGAAAACTTTCATAAAGTATAAGAGTGAGGGGAAACTTCTCAAAGAGGAAAGCTATGAAAGAAACAGGTCTGTAAGGCATGTCTCCATAACCATCTCTGTCAAGGTCATAGCCATAGTACTTGTCATAGTAGTTTTCTTCAAAGGTATTCCTGAAATAAGATAGAGTGTTGGTTGAAGTATCAAAAGCGTTTCCGATGAATGAATTTCTTCTAAAGAGATTATCCTCGCTGTTGGCGTATATCCTGACTGCCCACCCGTTGTTTTCAAAGAGATTTCCTTCAAAGAAAGTCCTGTTACAACCCTCAAGGTAGGCACCGTAAGTGTTGTTTATGAATCTATTCCTATATAATCTACTGTCCGTTATATCTTTAAGTAAGAGGCCATAGTTTGCCAGACCTTCATTCCTTTCAAATATATTCTCTTCCATGCCTATGTTTCTTGAATACATCACCGCAACACCCGCACCATTTCTATAAAAGTGGTTATTCTTGTAAACATTATCGTTGGAGAACATAAAGTGAAGGCCATACCTGAGGTTATACTCGCTCCTGTTCTCTTCTATAAG
The DNA here is from genome assembly GCA_037925805.1 of Aquificaceae bacterium. Taxonomy (GTDB): domain Bacteria; phylum Aquificota; class Aquificia; order Aquificales; family Aquificaceae; genus Pampinifervens. The sequence goes on along the minus strand of JAXSOH010000003.1, from coordinate 22,828 downwards.
GCTACCCTTTACAAATTCAAAGTATATGCCGTCCCTATGTCCCTTTATAAAGTTTTTTCTTATTATTAATCCTTCTGAGCTCCATGCATGTATGCCGTTGCCTGAAGAGCCCTCCGCCTTTGCAAAACCCACTATGTTGTTACCCTCTACAAGACAACCTGAGACCCTTTCAAGGTAAAGTGCAAAGAAGTTATTTAGAAATCTGTTATCTTTTATGACGCAATCCCTTGAGTTCATAACTCTCAGCCCAGCTATATCTTCACTATAAGACATACCCGAGTTTCTTATTGCAAAGCCTTCTACTTTCACACCGTCTGCCCTTATGGTTAGCACCCAATGCTTCCCTTCACCGTCAATAACAGGCTCCCCTTCACCTACAAGCTCAATTCTTTTGTTAACTGTGATAGGTCCTTTGTAGGTTCCAGACCTTACCACTATTCTGTCTCCATCCTTTGCATCGTATATGGCACTCTGAATGTCCTTAAACTCGCACTCAGAGCATACAACTATCACAGACAGAATAAAGCCAAGCATATCAGTGGGAGAATTTATATTCTTTTCTTATAAACTCTCTAAGAGATTCCCACCTCAGCACGTCGCCACGCTTTCCTTCAAGTATCTTCCTCGCTTCCTCTTCGTTTATGTAAGCAGAAAGGTTCATGCCCATTGGGCTTCTTATGTCAGGGCTTTTTACATACACTGCTTCTTCCGCTGGGATAAACTCCCTTGGGTTTAGAAAGTTAACCACGTAAGCCTTCCTTATATCTTCTTCGTTCTCGTTAAAGTAGCCAACCATACATTCTATGGAATCAAACTTATAGACCCTGCCTTTTTTGGTTATAACCTCGGCTACAAACCTTTCGTCAGCAATAACCATCTTACAGTATTCACATACATCTTCACCAAGCCTTATAGGTTCCGGTCTTTCTCCCCTGCAGGAAAAGAAAAAAAGGGGCAGGAGGAAAGCCCATAGCACTCGGAGTATCATGCTGGCTTCATCTCCGCTTTCCCAGCCTCTGAAAACCTAAGGTCCATTGCGATTGCCAGAAAGCCTAAGAACAAAGAAACCACCGCTATGTAGCCTCCCACATCAGGGAAAGAACTTGCAAGCATGTTGAGAAGCTGTCTTGTGCCTATCAGAGGTGGTTGATAGGCAAGACCAGGTATCTTTATGGGGGCGTTTGGGTCAAGGTTATGTCCATAGTCATATTCCCATTTGTAAAAGTCTGCAAGCCCAGCGACCCCAAGCAGGACAAAGGTTATAACCCAGGCGTATAGCAGAACCCTTTTTCCAAGTATAGCTGACAAAAGACCAAAGGCTATAAGAAAGCCAATTATGAAAGGCAGTATCTTAAGCTCAGGTATGGCCTCTGGCTCTATTGACTTCATGCCTATGTAATGGTTTAGGAGGTTTATGTTATAAAGGTCGAACTCCGTCCCGCCTGTAATTCTGTTTACCCATATGAACATCCTAAGACCCTCAGGATACTGAGGTGCGACGAGCTCTATCCTCCAGAGAGGGAGGAAGTAAGTCAGGATAAGCAAAAGGGAAGCGAGGGCAAGAAGCCCTCTTGAGAGTATGTTCATAGCTCACCTCCTCATTTCTGTGTAGTTGGTGTGCCGGTGTAGTATCTGAGTGGTACATTAGAGCCAGCTGGGGAAACCCTTACATAGCCTTGCATTTCCTGATGTAGGGCGGAGCAAAAATCTGTGCAGTAAAAGGGGTAAACTCCCGGTGCCTTTGGCTTCCATACAAGGGTTCTTGTCTGGCCGGGCATCACAAGAATCTCCGCTTCTTCAGAGCCTTTTACCGCAAAGCCATGGGGAATATCCCAATCCTGTTCAAGGTTCGTGACATGGAAATAAACCGTGTCTCCAACCCTTATACCTTCAATGTTATCTGGGACAAAGTGAGACCTAATCATGGTCATGTAGACGTGAACTTCGTTGCCCTTTCTCTCAATCCTTGCATCCTTCTCCGCCTTTACCGCATAGGGGTGCTCGTTTTCAGCAAGCGGATAAATTTTCTTAATCTTGTCCTTTATCTTATCTGCGAGGATAGCCTGTGCATAGTGAGGCTCGCCTATAGTGAAGAACTCATGGATAATTTGCATCTTTTCTCCACTTATATCGTAGAGCTGTGCGGACTGAAGTAGCTCTGGACCCGTAGGAAGTTGCCTGTCTTTGGTTATCTTGTTCATGGCTATGAGATACTTCCCGTAGGGCTTTTTAGTGTCTCCGCCAGGTATAAGCAAGTGTCCTACAGAATAATAGGTGGGTGCTCTGTCAACTACCTTACAACCCTTGTAGTCAAACTTTATCACTTCCGAAGAGACAAAGCAAGAAGTGTATCCGAAACCTTTTCCATCAAACTCTGTGTGTAGGGGTCCAAGGCAGGGTTTCTCAAGCTCGCAATGCAGGACTGCATCGTATTTAAGAACTGGAATTCCGTCTATTTCCTTCTCAAGCGCTTTCTGCTCTATAGCCTTTAACATCTTTGAGAAGGAGAATATAGGCATTACCGTTGCTAACTTTCCACCGCCCACAATGTATTCTCCGTCGTCAGAAACATCTACACCATGGGGGGACTTAGGAGTTGGTAAAAAGTAAGCCACTCCAGGGCAATCTTTTGGGTTTATTACCCTTACAGACTTTTTAACCTCAGAAACAGCCATATTTTTCTTTTCGTCATAGTAGTTATGATAATATGCTGCGGGCATTTCCTGAAACTTTCCCTGAGATACACACTCCTCCGCCCGTTTCCAGTTTATTGCGGCTATAAAGTCCTTGTCGTTCTTGGATGCGTTAACTTCAAGAAGGGTATGCGCTTGCTCTGTGTTGTAAGAAGTGAAGAAACACCAACCATTAGATGGACCCCTGCCACACCTTGCTAAGTCATAGTTAAAACCTGGCATAAGTATCTGAAAGGCTACATCCATTTTGCCAGGCTCATTAGCCTTTATAAAGCTTATTGTTCCCTTGAAGTTCTGAGCGTAGGAGTCTATGGGAACATCCCTTTGAGGCACTGGTACAGAGAACCTCGTCCCCGCCACCACATACTCCGTGTTCTCAGTCCCATGAGGCGAGGGGTGATTTCCTGCAGAGTTTGGTATTTCTATTATCTCGGTTGTTTCAAAGGTAGTTAGGTCAATCCTTGCTATCCTCGGTGTGTTGTTTGCATTTATAAACAACCATCTTCCGTCGTGCTCTCCGTTAGTCTGAGAGAGCCATGGGTGGTGAGTATCATCCCAAGGTATGAACCCATGTGAAGTCATAAACATAGGTCTGGTTTCTGGCGTAAAGCCATAGCCAGTTTCTGGGTCAACTGAGAAGACCTTTATAACCTTTAGTATTCTCCCTGACGGAATACCGTATACGGTCACCTGACCGTTGAAGCCTCCGGAGAAGAAAACATAAAACTCGTCATGTTTACCAGGTGGGACATAGACCTTTGAAGCTGCATCCACACCCACAGCACTTGTCTTTAAGGCTTCCTTTTTCGGCGGGCAACCCGCCAGCAATGAACCTACCACGAGGGCCGAAAGCCCTCCCAGGAGAACCTTTTTCTTGCCCAGCATGGCAACACCTCCTTTATAAACTTTTTACTTTTCATCAACACTCCTTAAATATTCCAGTATTGCCTTGGCATCATCCTTTGAGACATCTTGAAAGGGCATCTGTATGGGATACTCTGCTAAATGTCCCCTCGCTATAGGGTCCTTCTGAACCATCTCCGCAGGGTTTAGTATCATGTTCATTATCCACTCGGGTTTTCTTCTCTTTGTAACACCCTTTAGGGGTGGTCCCACATACTTCTCTTCAAGCTTGTGGCAAGATGCACACTTGGAATCAAAGATTTCTTTACCCTTCTTGACAAGGGCCTGGTCTATGGGCCCAAGCTGGACCTCCCTTATAGGTCCTATACCCTTATCGCTCGCCGGCTCTTCCTCCTTCTTTACTTCTGCAGGTTGAGCTGGTGCCTCCGCAGGTTTTTCTACGGGCTTTTGTTGGCAGGAAAGGACAAGGCTCATCAGAGGGACGATGAAGAGAAGCTTTCTCATAGCACACCTCCGAAGTATTCTTATTTATGTAATATATATGATTAAGATTAATTTGTCAAGATATAAGAAAAACTTATATGATTGTAATCATTTACATACTTTGCCCCCTCTCACATATTTATCCCTTAGGAGGTAAAAAATGCACGGAGTTTTGACTGAAGAAAGGGTTGGTAAGGAAGGTCTTGTAGTAAGAGTCCTGGAAAGGGGGCTTATGCCCTCCGCCTTTGGATACAGAAGGCTATACATACTTTCAAAGGGTGCTGGCAGGTATATAATCGGTCATAGATTTGGAAGGGCGGAAGCACCCTATTACTTTCTTGTGGAGAGGGCTGACATATTTGGTTTTCTACCAGAGGAAAAGGTGGTTCTTTACGAGATAAGTCTCGGGCAGGAGAATTTTGTAAAGGGTGAGACTTTAGACCTCAGACCCCTTGAGCATGGTATAAGGCATTCTCTTGTAATGGAGAGGTTTTCTGAGCTCAAGGAGGCGGAGACCTTCTTTATTGTAAACGACCATGACCCTTTACCACTCTATTTTCAGATAGCTATGAATTTTCCTGGAAAAGTTGGGTGGGAGTATGTAGATTATGGAGAGGACTTTTGGAAGATAAGGATATGGAGGTTGTAAAATGAGAAAGATTGCGGTATTTTCACTTCTGATGTTTGCTTTGAGTTTTTCTCATGAGGTTGAGAGTGAGCTGAACTTCAAACAGGTTATGCAATTGGTAAACCAGTCAGCCACCAAGATGCTTCAGGGCTTTCTTTTGGGTAACGATGCCATGGTTCTGGAAGGTGCCAGAGAGATAGCAGAACATCCCGTACCAAAGGGCGGACCCCTACGATACATAGACCCATCAAAAAGGGAAGAGTTTATGAGATTTATGCCAGCTTTTGAGAAGCAGGTTCACGGCGGTGCGGAGGAGGTCATGAAATTTTTAAGGGAAGGCAAAAGGGACCAAGCCTTTAAGACTTATACCAACATGCTTCAGGGATGTATTGCCTGCCATGAGCTTTTCAGAGATAGAATAGGGGGTAGATAGACATGGAGGATGTGCTGAAGGTCTTAAAGGAAGTCATTGATCCTCACACGGGTATGGATATAGTTGGCATGAACATGGTAAGAGAGGTGAAAGAGATTGAACAGGGAAGGCTTAGAGTTGTAATAAAACCTACAAGCCCCTTTTGTCCTGTAGGAAGCTATCTCCTGCAGGCGGTTAAGGAAAAGGTTGAAGGGCTGGGCTACAAAGCTGATGTGGAGCTTGAAGGATATCTATTCGGGGTTGAACCATGAAAAGGCTTGATGTGAGAAACCTTGAACCACCACAGCCTATGATTAAGGTTGCTCAGGCTCTTGAGGAGCTTAAGGAGGGGGAGACCCTTGAGGTGCTTGGTTCAAGACCTTTCACCCATCTCCTGCCAAGGCTTGAGGAGCTGGGATACCGCTATGAATTGAGGGAGACAGAGGAAGGATACCTTCTTAGAATATGGAAAAAGTCCTCACAACCTCTAAGATTTGAAGAAACCGAATGTGCAAAAGAGCTTGAATTTGAGATAGATGAGAATACTAACGTAGGCGAGCTTTTAAAAAGGGTTCCTGAAGCCCTTGATGTGCTTATAAAGTATGGCTTCACGCCCCTTAAGAACCCTATACTGAGGAAGATATTACCCCATACTGTGAACCTCGGACAAGCCAAGAAAATAAGAAGGATGTCCGACGAAAAGTTCCAGGAACTTCTTATAGAACTTAGAAGGCTCGTAGGTAAATGATAAGACCTGCATCCTTCGTAAGGCTCACATCTATATACATCTTCCTCAGCCTTATCCTCATAGACCTATCACTCCTTTTTAAGCTCCTTGGGAAAGCCTATACAGAGCTTCTTATCTTCATAGCTTTCCCACTTCTTATAATGGGCACTCTTTTCCAGATGTATCCTACCCTACAGGGTATAGCCATAAGGTGGGGATGGTTAACATATATCCACCTTGCCTTGTTTTTAACCAATCTTTTCAGTTTTTTTGTCAAACCCGCATCTTCCCCATATTTCTATTTTCTTTTTGCTCTTCTTAGCCTTGCTTTTCTTCTTATAAACACAAAAAGCCTTAGGGACCCATCTGTGGTATTCTTCCTGCTTGGAGGTGTATACTTTGCCCTTTCTGGCTTTTTTATGCTCATGGATTTGAACCTTCTTATGATAAAGCATACGCTTACTGCTGGGTTTTTTCTTAATGTAATATTAGGTGCTTACTATGTCTTCGTTCCCATGCTTCAGGTAGAGGAACTAAAACATCCAAAGGCAAGGTGGATAAGTCTTATCTTGCATAACCTCTCAATCCCGCCTTTTCTTTATGGCTGGCATGTGGGAAACATGAAACTTGTAGCCTATTCTGGACTATTTGTGCTTCTCTCTTTTTTCTTACTGGCCTTTGTAGTCTACCAGAGCCTTCTTCAGAAGAAAAGCCCTCTCAAGGGCTTAGACCCATCAGTGCGTTATCTTATACTCGGTCTCTTTATGGCAGTTTTCTTCCTCTCCATCGGCATATCCACCGCCGGAAGTGGCAATTATGGATTTATAGGCTGGCACAGAGATGGTATGCTTTATGGTTTCCTCCTCTTTATCACCATAGGAGCCTCTTACCACATAGTCCCCTTCCTCTACTGGTGGAGGGTATACGCACCAAAGATTGGAAAAGAGAAGATTCCAACGCTCAAAGAGCTTATAAATCCCGAAGTTCTCAAGTTTTACCTCTTTGCGGGGCTTCCATCCTTTGTCCTGGCACTCCTAAATGAGAACTTCAACCCAACTCTTTCTTCAATATTTTACGCACTCTTCCTGCTTGTGAACATATACTACAGCCTTAGAATTCTACCACTTGCTTTCTTCCCTCCACCAAAAACTTGACAACAATCTACTAAAGTATATTATAAAAGTCATTATAAAGTTATAGGAGGCATGGAATGTTTAGTGAGAACCTGCTTTCTGCAAAAACCCTTGAATACATAAACAGGGCAAAGGAGCTTGCAAGGAAAGCCGGGGACAGCAAAGTGGACACAGATCACCTACTCCTTGCCCTTCTCGTGGATGAAAAATCCGTACTGGCGAAGTATCTTGAAAGAAGGGGTGTAGACACAAGGGGTCTCTACAAAAAGGTTTCTGAATACATTGAGAAGCTCCATGCTCAAATAGACAAGGCGGCCCAGCAAGAAGCCCAGCATCTTATAGACCTGAGAAGCAAAATAATGCAGGTAAAGTCCGACATAGGTCAAGTGCAGATAGAGTTAGACAAGATAAAAAGAGCAAAGGAAAGGATAAACCAAGAGCTTCAAAAGGCAAGAAGATACGGGGATTATTGGAGTTTGCAAGAGCTTCAGGTGGAGCTGGCACGACTTGAGAGGCTTGAAAGCCAATATAGGAGTCAGCTTGAAGGTGTAGAAAGAAGCCTTTCTGCTGTCTTTAAGACAGAGGATGTAAGAGCCTTTCTTGAAAACAAACTAAGCATTGACGGGCTAATAAAAAAGGCTCTTGAAAGCTCAAGTCTTGTAGAACAGGTCAAAGAGCTTGGCATATCTCCCGATAGGGTCATAGATGCGGTGGGTAAAATAGTCTTTGGCAAAGAGCCTGCCTTTGACTACTCTCAGAAGCTTATTAGAGTTCTTGAAAAGGCTCAAGACAAAGCGGTCTCTGAGGGTCTTTCTCAGGTAGAACCCTATCATATAGTTGCCAGCCTTGTGGAGGCAAAGGATACTATTGCTGGTAAGATTTTAGAAGATATAACAGGAGGTGAAAAGATGAAGGATGTATCTCAGGAACTAAGAGAAGAAGAAAAGTCCGCCCTTGAGAGGTTTGGTGTGGACCTCACACAGATGGCAAGGGAGGGCAAGCTTGACCCAGTTATAGGAAGAGAGAAAGAAATAAACCAGCTTATAGAGGTGCTACTCAGAAGGACAAAAAACAATCCTGTGCTTGTGGGAGACCCCGGCGTAGGAAAGACTGCCATAGTGGAAGGTCTGGCACAAAGAATAGTTAACAAGGAGGTGCCTGTAGAGCTTCAGGACAAGGCGGTTATATCCGTAGACATGGGTTCTCTCATAGCAGGCTCTAAATACAGAGGAGAATTTGAGGAGCGTTTTAAAAGTCTTTTGGAAGAGGTAAAGCAGAAGGGTAATGCAATACTCTTTATAGATGAAATTCATACCGTTGTGGGTGCAGGCAAGGCAGAAGGTGCAGTAGATGCTGGCAACATGCTAAAGCCTCCTTTGGCAAGAGGAGAAATAAGGGTCATAGGTGCAACCACTGTGGACGAATATCGCAAATACATAGAAAAGGACCCAGCCCTTGAAAGAAGGTTTCAACCCATATACGTGGACGAGCCTACAGAGGAAGAGACCATAGAGATACTCAAGGGTCTAAGACCAAAATTGGAAAAGCATCACAAGGTAAAGATATCTGACGAAGCCATAGAGGCTGCGGTAAAGCTCACAAGAAGGTATGTAACCTTTAGAAAGCTACCCGATAAGGCAATAGACGCCCTTGACCAAGCATCCGCACGCAAAAAGCTAATGGCAGTAGCAGTCCCTCCAGAGGTTCAAGAGATAGAAAGAAAGCTAAGAAGCCTTGAGGAAGAGATACAAAAGGCATACCTTGAAGGCAACTATGAAAAGGAAGCCCAACTAAAGATAAAGAAGGTTCAACTTGAGAAGGAAAGGCAAGAGCTCCTTTCAAGGTTAGGAGGAACGGAGGCAAAAATATCAGAAATAAAGAAGCGTATAGAGGAGCTTGACCAAGAGATAATCAAGGCATCCGAGAGAGGAGACTACGAAAAGGAAGCAAACCTAAAGATAGAAAAGGTGAAGTTAGAAAAGGAATTAAAAGAGCTTGAAAGTCAAAAGGCTCAGGAGCTTGTAGTAGGCTGGGATGATATCGCACAGGTGGTCTCCGAGTGGACTGGCATTCCTACCACAAAGCTAAAGGAAGAGGAGATAGAAAGACTTCTTAGACTTGAGGAGGAGCTCCACAAAAGGGTAATAGACCAAGAGCATGCGGTAACTGCGGTTGCAGAAGCCATAAGGAGGGCAAGGGCTGGTCTAAAGGACCCCAAAAGACCCATAGCCAGCTTCCTATTCCTTGGACCCACGGGCGTAGGAAAAACAGAGCTTTCGAAGGCTCTCGCGGAGCTACTCTTTGGAGAGGAAGATGCCTTAATAAGGCTTGATATGTCCGAGTTTAAGGAAGAGCACAGCATAGCCAAGCTCATAGGTGCACCACCGGGCTATGTGGGATACGAAGAGGGAGGAAAGCTCACCGAGGCGGTTCGTAGAAAGCCCTATTCGGTCTTGCTCCTTGACGAGATAGAAAAGGCACACCCAAGGGTCTTTGACCTATTTCTGCAAGTTTTGGACGATGGAAGGCTCACAGACTCTCACGGAAGGACGGTGGACTTTAGAAACACGGTTATAATCATGACCTCCAATATAGGTTCTCAGTATCTTTTGAGTATACCTGTGGATGGAGACGAAGAGAAGGTTCAAAAGGAGTTTGAAAGGGCAAGGGAAAGGGTGCTGGAAGAACTGCGTTATCACTTTAGGCCAGAGTTTCTAAACAGGATAGATGAGGTAATTGTCTTTAAACCCTTGACCATGAAGGAGCTCTTCCAGATAATAGACCTGCTTGTGGCAGGTATAAACAAAAGACTGGCGGAGAGGAACATAAGCATAGAGCTCACAGAAAAGTCAAAGGAGCATCTTGTAAAGCTCGGCTATGACCCAGCCTATGGTGCAAGACCTCTCAAAAGAACTCTCCAAAAGCACTTAGAAACTCCTCTGGCAAACCTCATAATAAAGGGTGAGATAAAAGACGGGCAAAGGGTGGCTGTGGATTTGAAGGATGGGAAGTTGGAGTTTGTGAGCTTGTAGAGAACTATATCTGCTAAGTGGAACTGCTAACCCTTCTATGCTTTGGTGGTTTATGCTCTAAGCTATTACATTAGCAGGTAGACACTCACTGTGAAGTTCACGTCTTCTCTTTGAAGCTTTTCAATGGACTGCCAACTATCCCATCAACCTCTGCACGCTTTCCACACCCTCCAAGCCTCTTAGAGCTTCCTTGACCCTTAGAAAGCTTTGGTAGTTTTCCACCTGAAGTGTAAAGTCCATTAGGGCTTGACCAGAGGGTAGGCTTTTGGTTCTGGCTTCTGTGATGTTTGCACCAGATTTTGCTATGGTGGTAGTCACTTCTCCCAAAATACCCATACGGTCTTTGACTATAAGCCTTAACCTTACTGGATGCAACCCCTGAGATTTGTTCCACAAGACCTTTATGACCTTTTCTGGTGATACCTTCCAAATATGCTGTAGGTTAGGGCAATCCTTTGAATGTATAACCAAGCCCTTGCCTCTTGATATGACGCCGTAAACCTCCTCCCCTGGCAAGGGATTACAGCACTCTGCGAGAGTATGTAGCACATTTCCAAGCCCGTCTATATGAAGTATGTCCTCTACCTTTTCCTGAGGCTTTTCCTTTTGGGTTTTCCTAAAAAGGGAGAATACCCTTTCCTTTGAAACCTTTCCACTTCCCAAAAGTAGATAAAGCTCCTCTTCCGTCTTTGCCTTTGTCTCTTCGGTGAGTTTACTCAGTAAGTTTTCCCTACCAATACCCAGCTTTTGTAAATACAATTCAAACTTCTCTTTTCCTATCTGTATGTATTTCTCCCTTTCAAGCTCCTTTAAAACCGCTTTTATTTTGCTTTTTGCCTTAGAGGTAACCACAAAATTCAACCATTCTTGATTAGGCTTCTTGTTCGGATTGGTTATTATCTCCACCATATCTCCGTTTTGAAGTTTGTAATTTAGAGGAACTATCCTGCCCTTTACCTTTGCTCCTGCACAATGGTTGCCTATATCTGTGTGTATGTGATAGGCAAAGTCTACAGGCGTTGCACCCTTTGGAAGAACCACAAGGTCTCCCCTTGGAGTAAAGACAAAAACCTCTTCAGAAAATAGCTCCAGTTTTAGGTTTTCCAAAAGCTCTTGAGGGTTTTTGCTTCCCTTTACACTTTCCACAAGACCCTTTAGCCAAGAGTATACTCCACCATCTTTTACGCTTTTGCCTTCCTTGTAAGCCCAGTGCGCTGCGATACCCTTCTCCGCCCTTTCATGCATTTCCCATGTGCGTATCTGCACTTCTACCATCCTACCCTTTGGACCTATCACCGCAGTATGCAAGGACTGGTAGAGGTTTGGCTTAGGCAGAGATATATAGTCATCAAACTTTCCTGGGACTGGTTTGAATACGCTATGAACTAAGCCAAGCACAAGATAGCATTCTTGAACGGAGTTTACTATAACCCTAACGCCTAATATATCATGCACATCTTCAAGTTTTATACCTTTCCTCAGGGTTTTTTGCCATACACCATAGAGGTGCTTTGGTCTATAGGACACGTGGGCTTGAACGCCTGCCTTTTTTAGCTCTTCCTTCAACTTTGGTATAAAAAGCCTCTTGAGATAGTCCTCAAGCTCCCTTTTTGTGTTTCCCACAAAGTTTTTAACCTCTTCGTATTCTTTTGGATAAAGATACATAAAACACAGGTCTTCAAGCTCTGTTTTTATCTTCCAAAGACCGAGCCGATTTGCTATGGGAACATATATCTCAAGGGTTTCTCTTGCTATTCTAACCTGCTTTTCTCTGCTAAAACACTGCAAAGTTTTCATATTGTGAAGCCTATCCGCTAACTTCACAAATATCACTCTTAGGTCTTTTGAAAAGGCAAGGATGAGCTTTCTATAGTTCTCCGCCTTTTGTGTCTGCACATCTTTAAAGTGTATCTTTCCCAGCTTGGTCACCCCTTCCACTATATCTGCCACATCCTTGCCAAAGTTTTCCTTTAATTCCTCATATGTGGTCTCCGTATCCTCAAGCACGTCATGTAAGAGCCCTGCAACCACCGTATCTATATCCATACCCAGCTCCGCAAGGATAGTGGCAACCTCTATAGGATGGACTACATAGGGCTCACCAGACTTTCTATACTGTCCCGCATGTTTTTCTTCTATGAATTCAACTGCTTTTTTAACTTTGCTATCTTTGTATCCCAGAGACTTAAAAAGCCTTTCCTCACACTTTCTATTTAAAGTAGCTTCCATAGTTTATAATATTATGGATGTTAACCAAATTAGCAAATCTTCTTGGCTTTATTGCCAGCAACATAGGTATAGACCTTGGCACAGCTAATACGGTAGTATACGTACAAGGGAAGGGCATAGTGCTCTACGAACCTTCCATCGTTGCGGTAGATGTGCGTTCTGGTAGAGTTTTGGCGGTGGGTAAAGAGGCAAAGGAAATGCTTGGGAAAACTCCAGAAAACATACAAACCGTAAGGCCACTCAGAGACGGTGTTATAACGGATTTTGAAGCCACAAAGATTATGCTTTCTTACTTTATAAACAAGGCAATAGGGGGTAGCATATTCAAAGCAAGGCCGAGGGTTGTTATAGGCGTGCCTTCTGGGGTTACGCAGGTAGAAAAAAGGGCGGTCATTGACGCTGCAAAGAGTGCGGGAGCAAGAGAGGTTTATCTTATAGCTGAGCCAATGGCAGCGGCGATAGGTGCAGGGCTTCCCATAGAAGACCCTATAGGCAATATGGTGGTAGACATAGGAGGAGGCACCACGGAGATAGCAGTTATTTCTCTTGCGGGTATAGTGGTTTCAAATTCTATAAGGGTAGCAGGCGATGAGATGACTGAGTCTATAATACAGCATGTTAAGAAAAAACATCACCTCCTAATAGGTGAGCAGACCGCAGAAAAGACAAAGATAGAGCTTGGTAGTGCCATATACGAAGAAGAAGAGAGGTTTATGGAGATAAAGGGAAGGGATATAACAGGGCTTCCAAAGATTGTAAGAATAAGCAATAGGGATGTCACAGAAGCCCTTGAGGATGTGCTTTCTTCTATTGTAAACGCAGTCAAGTCTACATTGGAAAGGACTCCACCGGAACTTGCCTCTGACATAGCGGAAAGAGGGATAACTTTGGCTGGAGGAGGGTCTCTTCTGAGAAACCTTAATGTGAGAATAGAGCGTGAAACAGGCATAAAAACCCACTATTGCGAAGACCCTATAACTGCGGTTGCCAGAGGTGTAGGAAAGGTTCTTGATAACATAGAGCTGATAAGGAAAGTTTCCATGGCATAAGAAACTATGAAAGGCTATATTGCACCCTTTATGGTTCTTATTTTAAGCATTGTAACATACGTTATGAACCTTTCTACTTCACCCTATCTAAGCCAAGTTTATAACCTCCTTAGGTCTGTGGTTTATCCTTTTTTTGAATTAAAGGGAAATATACAAGAAAACACAAAAAGGCTTGTGGAAACTTACCTTCTTTTAAAAAATGTAAGCGAGGAAAACTTTAAGCTAAAGAGAGAGCTTGAAGAGTATAGACTTTACAAAGCCCAGTTCCTTGCCTGTGAAAATAATCTTAGGAGTTTAAGTCAAGCCATAGACATCCCCTTTCTCCCAAGTAAATATCCAATAGTTTATGCAAATGTGGTTGCTTATGACCCCTCAGGTAGAGACGCCTTTGTGCTTATAAACAGAGGACAAGACAAAGGCATATCTGAGGGTATGCTCGCTTTCTCTGCAGAGTATCTTGTAGGTATTGTAGATAGGGTGCAAGGAAACTCCTCAAGGATAAGGACGGTTTTCTCCGAAGAGTTTACGCTTAGTGCTGAGACGGGAGATAAGGCATACATATACAAGGGAGGTTTCCCCGTTGGTTCTCTGCTCCATGTAAGGACTGATGATGAGATAAATGTGGGCGATGTGGTTTATGTTAGAGTGCCGGGAAAGGTCTTTCCTCAGATAAGGATAGGCACCGTTCAAGAAGTAACTCACGATGGAAAGGGCTTTTTTAAGAAGGTGGAAGTCAGACCCTTTGCGGACATAAGAAGGGTCTCATTTCTTGTTATTATAAAAGAAGGGTTATGAAGTTTTATATAATTGCCTTCTTGCTTGCTTATTTTCAGAGCTCGGTGCTAATTGCAGTTTTCTATGACATGATAGTGGCTCCCAATCTTCTTCTGGTTTATCTTTTCCTTAATATCTTTAAGGACGATAGTGCATGGCTTAGAAAGGCTATCATATCGGGTTTTTTGCTTGACCTGTTTCAAGATTCTCTTGGGTTGAATTTGTCAGGTTATGTCTTTTTTGCTATGCTTTTTAGTTTGATGAGGCTGAGGATAGAAATCCCAAGTAGACTATCTTTACTGCTCGCATACCTTCTGCTTTCTATAACTGAAAAATTCTGGATTATCTTCTTGTTCAGAATAAAATACTATGCAGACCTTAATCTCTGGCTTCTGCCATTGAGCTTTGCTTTTGAGTTGGTTTTTCTCTATCTTATCTCAGGAAGATATCTTTACAGAGAGACATGAATAGAAGGCGGTTCTTGTTTCTTATGTTTGTGGGCATTTTTGTCTACGCCTTTATCTTCCTTAGACTTGTCTACCTTCAACTTTTCAAAGGGCAATACTACAAGGAGCTTGCTCAGAGAAATTATGTGAGAAAAAGGGTCATATACCCCCAAAGGGGAGATATATTAGACAGAAGGGGCGAGAAGTTAGCCTACGACACACCAAGGTATATACTTCTTCTTGACCATCAAAAACTGCAAGAGGAGGGAAACCTTAGGGAGGTTTTGATGAACCTTGAAGCGATATTCGGAGTTAAGCTGGACTACGAAAAAATAAAAAGAAGAAAGGCAATAGAGCCTGTTTTCCTAACAGAGCTAAAAACTCAAGAAGAAATAGACAGGTTCTACAATTACAGCTACAAACTACCAGGGGTCTTTATAAACACGGTGCCAACCAGAAATTATCCTCTGGGTGAGCTATGTGCTCACGTGGTGGGATACGTTTCTTACCCTACAGAAAGACACTATCAGCAATATGTGGACAGGATAGGAAGTCAAAGCTTAGTGGGTGTGTATGGGCTTGAAAGGGTTATTGATGCAGAGCTTTTGGGTAGGGTTGGTGCAGAGGAGGTTATGGTAAATGCAGTGGGAAGGATTATAGGAGACCTTGGCTACAAAGAGCCAGAGAAGGGAATAACCATCTTAACCACCATAGACTCAAGAATACAGAAAATAGCCTATGAGGTTTTTAGGGAATCTGGACACAAGGCTGGTGCGGTTCTTATAATGGATACGAGGACGGGCGAGGTGTTGGCACTTCTGAGCTACCCATCCTTTGACCCAAATAAAATAGCAGACTTATGGAGTCAATATAACAGCGATAAATTCAGACCACTTTTCAATAGGGCAACACAAGGGAGATACCCTCCAGCCTCCGTTGTAAAACCTGCTTTGGGAATAGCTCTGCTCCAAAAGGGCGTATCTCCAAGAGATGGTGTTGTATGTAGGGGACATTTTGAGCTTGGAAACAGAAAGTTTTTCTGCTGGAATAGGGCAGGACATGGCTGGGAGAACCTACACGGGGCTATAAAAGATTCTTGCGACGTTTACTTTTATCATTTTGGCTACTATAAACTTGGTCCGAGAGAAATGGAGAGGGTATTTAGGAACTTTTCCTATGGCGAGGATATACCCTTTGAACTTCCTATTGCAAAGGGTTTGATACCTACGCCTGAATGGAAAAGAAGTAAGACGAAAGAGCCTTGGTATGGTGGAGACACGGTTAACATGTCTATAGGACAAGGATACATGAAGTCCACTCTTTTTGAACAAACTCTTATGATGATGGCGATAGCTAACAATGGGGTGATATATAGACCTATTTTGGTGAGGGAAAAAAGGGATGCGGAGGGCAATACTATATGGAAGGCAAAAAGAAACGTTTACAAGGTAGTAAGGGCAAAGCCAGAGCATTTTGCCATTGTTAGGGAAGCACTTAGAGATGTGGTAAGGGCAGGAACTGCCACCTCAGCCTTTTCAAAGATAGTGGAAATAGCGGGCAAAACAGGGACTGCTCAAGTATCCGCTCATAGTGCAGGAAGGAAAAACCTGTCTTATCATCTTAGAGACCATGCTTGGTTTGTAGGCTTTGCACCTTACAGAGACCCTGTTTTTGTGATAGGGGTTCTTGTGGAGCATGGTGGTTCTGGAGGTGCGGTCGCTGCACCTATAGCAAGAAGGATTCTTGAAAGGATATACATGGAAGGCATACATAAGGAGCTTATTTAAAGGCTACGAGCGTGGATATGTTGAGCTCTTCTTTGTAAAAAACTACTCTAAAGTCCTCAAAAAGTCTGAAAAGCTCTCCTTCTTTAAGGAGATAATCGGGATTAAAGTCCCTTTTTATAAGTGTATGCTTTTCATTGTAGGTTTCAAAGATGGTTAAACCATTGGGCTTTAGAGCCTTCTTTATTTGGGGTATAAGTCGTCTATTTAGATAATAGAAGTTCACAATAAGGGTATATGTGTTTTCTCTCAATGTAAAGTAATCAAGGTCAGCACATATGAAATTAACTTTAAGATTCCTTTCATTGGCTTGTCTTCTTGCCTTTTTGAGGGCAACGATAGATATATCAATCGCATCTACAGTAAACCCTCTCTCTGCAAGAAAAACCGCATTCTCTCCAGTTCCACAGGCTATCTCAAGTGCCCTTCCAACGGGTGCATAGGTGTAAAATTCAACCAAAGTTTTGTGAAGAGTGCTTTGCCAACCGTGTAGATATTTAAAGTCCCACCTTTCCTTGTCCTGAAGTGCCATGATAGAATTTTAAACTCAATGAAGAGAGTTCTTGTCTGGGGTCTTGGCGTTAGCGGAAGGTCTGCGGTCAACCTTTTGAAGGCTAAAGGCTTTGAGGTATACTCAGGAGATGATGCAAGGGGTGATAGCTTTGAAGAATTCCTCCATATAGTGGATACGGTAGTTCTCTCTCCGGGCATACCACCACATCATGCACTCTGGAAAGAAGCACAAGAGAAGGGAATAGAGGTTATAGGAGAGCTTGAGCTTGCTTGGAGGTTTTTTGAAGGCAAAGCCTTAGCTATCACCGGCACAGACGGAAAGTCCACCACTACAAGGCTTACATACCTTATGTTGAGGGAGGTCTACGCCAACGTGGAAGAGGGGGCGAACGCAGGCAAGCCTCTTTCTGAAATAGTCTTAAGCAGTCCCTCTTGCCTTGCGGTGCTGGAGGTCTCCTCCTTTCAGGGTAAAACTCTAAAAACCTTTAGACCCATAGGTGGTGCTTTTCTAAACTTTTCGGAGGACCACCTTGATTGGCATCCGAGCCTCCAAGACTACCTTGAGAGCAAAAGAAACATCTTTTCAAGACAAGGAGAGGAGGATTTTCTCTTACTTAACGCAAAGGACACAAGGGTTAGTGAGACGCCAAGCAAGGCAAGGAAGTTTTTACTTCTTGAAGAAGGCTCACAGGGTTATATAAAGGGAGGCAAAGCCTACTTTCTTGGTGAGGAGCTTTTTGAGGTGGGGAGGCTAAAGGTAAGAGGAAAACACAACTGGCACAATGCCCTTTTTGCGGGTGCTATGGCAAGGCTTATGGGTGTGGAAAAGGAGATAATACAAGAAGTTCTCTATAGCTTTTCTGGACTGCCATATAGGATGGAGTATATGGGAATTTTTGGTGGCGTAGAGGTATACAACGATTCTAAGTCTACCACTGTTAATGCCCTAAGGTCTGCCCTTGAAAGTTTTGAAGATGGCAGGGTCATCCTAATAGCAGGTGGGAAGGACAAGGGTGGAGATTTTGAAAGTATAAGGGAGCTTGTTAAGAAAAAGACAAGGCTAAGCATTCTCATAGGTGAGGCAAGGGAGAAAATTGCAAAAGCTTGGCAAGGCTGTGAGGTCTATTTAGCAAAAGACCTTGAGTCTGCGGTATCAAAAGCCTTTGAGTTTGCCAAGCAGGGAAACAGTATCCTCTTTTCTCCAGCCTGTGCTTCCTTTGATATGTTTAGAGACTACAAAGACAGGGGAGAAAGGTTCAAAAGCCTTGTATTTGGACTGCAAAAATCGGGGATGGGGAAGGCACTTTAGCCTACCCTCTCCGCTATAGCCTTTGCGAACTCCATAGTAGAGAGTGCTTTGGCTTCTATGCCCATCTTCCTAAAGCCACTGGCTATGTCCGGTGTGCCAAGTTTGTCCTCTATGGCTCTTTTGACTGCCTTGTATATGAGCTCGCTTGCCTCCTTCCATCCAAGATATTCAAGCATCATAGCACCAGAGAGTGTAAGAGAAAGTGGGTTTGCAACACCCTTGCCTGCTATGTCGTAGGCAGTTCCATGCGTGCTTTCAAAGAGTGCATAACCATCACCTATGTTTCCACTGGGGACAAAGCCAGGTCCACCCACCAAAGCGGACGCAAGGTCAGAGATATAGTCCCCGTTTAGGTTCTGTGTGATTATAACATCGTAGGCTTCTGGCTTTAGGACCAACTGCATAAGCATCTGGTCTGTTATAACCTTTACAAGGAGGACTTGACCATCCTTTGGCTCTCCTTCTGTTATTACCCTTCCTTCAAACTCTGGCTCCTTTGCCACCTCAAAAGCCCAGTTCATAAAGGCACCTTCTGTAGCCTTCATTATATTGCCCTTACCCACCACAGCCACCACCTTCTTGTTGTTTTCAAGAGCCCACCTTAGAGCCTTTCTTACATGCCTTTTTGTTTTGAATTCGCTCATAGGCTTTACTGTTATTCCACAGTCCTCAGGCAGAGCATACTCAGAAACACCCATCTCCTTTATGAAAAACTCCCTAACCTTTTGTGTATTCTCCGCCTTTGGCATGTATTCTATGCTCATGTAAACATCGTCAGAGTTCTCTCTAAAGACCGCCACGTTAACCCTTTCTGGGTTAGGAATGGGTGCAGGTTGCCCAAGCCAGTAAACTGGTCTTATAGCGGAGTAAAAGTCCATAGATTGACGCAGGACCGCATTAAGGGACTTTCCACCCTTGCCTACTGGCGTGCCAAGAGGTCCTTTTATGGAAACTATAGCTTGTTTGAGTATCTCAAGGGTCTCCTCTGGCATGCGTTTACCCGTTCTTTCTTCCGCCTTGTCTCCTGCCAAAAGCTCCACCCAGTATATCTTCCTGCTTCCACCGTAAGCCTTCTCTACCGCAGTGTTTACCACCTCTATCATGGCGGGAGCTATCTCTGGACCGATGCCATCACCCTCAATGTAGGGGACTATGGGGTTTGCTGGAACTTCAAGGCTCTTGTCCTCTTTTAGCCTTATAAACTGCCCCTCTTGGGGTATCCTTGCCTTACCTTCCCATGCGTAAAGATTATCCCACTTCATGCCTGCACCTCATGGTTTTTTAATATTCTACCACAGAAAGTATATGATATAAATCATGTTGAAATCTTGTGAATTTTATGTTATATTATCGTTGGTGGTGCGCCAGTTCCCTCGTGCGTCCTTGATGGCATACCTCTTGGGGCTTCGCCCCTTTTTTAATAATTTGGTAAATCCACTTGACTTTCACGATAATTTTTGTTATATTGGTGGTAAGTAATAACTTACGGGAGGTTGTTTGATGAGAAGACATGTTCTCCTGACTCTTGGGCTTTTTAGCCTTTCTTACGCTCAAAGTCTTCAGCTTGAGGAAGTTAGTGTCACAGCTACAAGGTTGGAAAGAAAAACAGAAGATGTTCCTTCAAGCGTCAAAGTGGTGGGTCAAGAAAAGATAAAGGAAACAAAGATGTTCAACCTGCAGGAGGCACTTTCTGGCACACCCGGCGTTTTTATCCAATCAAGAAATCAAGGTTATGATACAAGGCTTATTCTTAGAGGTTCAGGACTTCAAGCTCCTTACGGCGTCAGACAGATAATGATACTTCTTAACGGCGTTCCTATTACAGACCCAGACAGTCTTACAAGGCTTGATTTTGTTGATACGCAGTTGGTAAAGTCTATAGAGGTAAACAAAGGCCCAAATCCCTTATGGGGAGTTAACTCTGCAGGTGGTGTGATAAGCGTCCAGACTATAAGTCCCTTTGAAAGAAAGGGGGGAGTTTTTAAAATAGGCGGTGGTGACTACGGAACCTTTTTCTCCCATATGAATTACACAACAAACTTTAAAAACTTTTACCTTACCCTTTCCGCAAGTAGGAGGCAGACAGACAACAGCTGGAGACCGTGGAATAGGTTCTGGACAAACCAAATAACACTACAACCTGCATACATGTTTTCTGATGGCTCTACTATTGAGTCCTATTTTGGTTATACAAAGGCAAGCCTTCAGCTACCCGGTGCCCTTGTGGTAGACCCTTCAAGGAACATAGACCAGTGGACAACCTTTAAAAACACTGGTGAAGTTCAGCAAACCGCAGACCCGTGGAAGCATATGGGAAGATACTCAGAAATATGGTTTTTCAACACTAAGCTAACAAAAGAAGTGGGAAACCTTGAGTTAAAGCCTGTATTTTGGATAAACCATTGGACACATTATCACCCAGTAACTGGAAGAATAAACGATGCGGACACATGGATATACGGATTGGACTTTCAAGGTAATTACAAAAACCCTCTCGGTGTGCTTACCATGGGATTTACAACAAGGCACGACGAGCAAAAGACTAAATATTACAAATACGCAGATATCCTTGTGCAGAATAATAGAATAGTTTCAACCCTATCAGATAGGGCTGGTGAGCTTACTGAAAGGCAGGAGCAAAAAACAACGCTGTATGGCTTTTATCTTCAACAATCCTTTAACTTCAATAGGCTCGTCCTTGATGTGGGTGCAAGGTTTGACAGGGTAAAGTTTGACATTTCTGGTTATAAATGGGCTGATTATGACTTTGCCAGTGGAAACTACAGAACCTGTCCAAACCCAGCCATAGAGAACTGCTTTAGCTACTCAAGGGAAAAGACATACAATTCTGTAAGCCCAAAGATAGGTGTCTTATACAAACTTATTGACGGTCTAAACCTATACGCTTCTTATGCATTAGGTTCTCAAACACCTACCAGTAGTGAGCTATCTTCAAACCCAAACCTGAAACTTGCAAAGGTGGAAAATTACGAAGTGGGTGCAAAAGTAAGGAAAGGAGTATTAAACCTTGACACGGCTATTTACCTTTCTCCGGTTAAAGATGAGGTTGTGAGATACTTTGAAGATGGGCAAACAAGGTTTATAAATGCTGGAAAGACAGAGAGGAAGGGCTTTGAATTGGACTTGAACCTTTCTCCTATAAAAGGCTTAACCTTTGGTGCGGGTTATGGTTATCAGGATTACAAGTTTAAAAGTTTCAACGAGCCAATAAGAGTAGGAAATCAAACAATAAACTTTGACCGTAGCGGGAAAAGGCTTCCATATATTCCTCAGCATTATTACTCAATCTATACCATGTATAAGCACCCTTCAGGCTTTAAGTTTCGCGTTCAATCCGATACCTGGGGTAGCTATTACATAGATAACGCCAACTCGGAAAAGTATGAAGGCTATAGCTTTGTTACAAACCTTATGCTTGGTTACGAAAAGGGCAGATGGGATTTTTCTTTCAATGCGGACAACCTCTTTGACAAAAAGTATGCGGTAGAGGTTACTAAAGATGCATCCGCAAACCCAACTACTGCGAGAAAAAGGTATACACCAGCATCACCCAGAACCTTTGCAGTAAGAGTTACCTATCAATTTTAAGGAGGTGTGCTATGGCAGTAAGCAAAGTCCACTTCATACCGCAGAGAAGCAAAAAGGATATTTTTGGCATACCAGTCCTTTCCTTCCTTTTCAAAAACCGCTATATGCTATTTTTTTACAGAGCCTTTACCCTGTTTTTGCTTATTTATGCCATAATATACGGTTTTGCAAACCCTACAAAGGAAAATCTATTCACAACTGCAGTATTTTGGAGCATATTCTGGCCCTTTTTTATGGTTATAACCTTACCCACTCTTGGGAATGTTTTCTGTATGATATGCCCACATGGCTTTGTTGGTAAATACATAAGCAAAGTTGGTCTAAAGTTGAGACCTCCAAAATGGCTTGCAAATCCCTACATAGGTCTGATAGGCTCAAATATCATAGCTTACTGGTTCGTTATCTACACCTTTCCACAAGTTTTAAGAAGTCCTTTCATAACCGCACTCTTTTTCCTTTTCTTTACTCTTCTTTCAGCCCTTTTGTTTTTCCTCTTTAGAGGTATGACTTACTGCAAATACATATGCCCCATAGGTTCAGTAAACACATCCTTTGCAAGGGTTGGCACTTTATGGCTCTCTACATATCAAGATGAATGTAAAACCTGTAAAAAGCCAGACTGTGCCCTTGCGTGCCCTTATGAGCTAAACCCTTCCAAGTTTGACCAAAGAGGCTCTATGGCAAACTGCACACTTTGTATGGAATGTGCCCATGCCTGTGATGCGGTAAAACTTGAAGTAAGAAACTTTGGAAGCTCACTCTACAAAGATATAAAAACGCCAAAGGAATGGGAAGTATGGGTTTATATCCTCCTTGTGGGTGTTATAACTATTACCATGCGTTTCCATCACGGACTTTCAAGAAGTGCTATAGGAGAACATATGCCCTGGAACGTGGTTGGTAGATACCTTCAGAACCTTTTTGAACTTCCAAAGTTTGTAGACATGAGCGGTCTTATAGCTATGCTCATGGGACTATCTATAGCTCTTTTCTTCTCTTTGGGTAGTTTTTGGCTCATATCAAGGCTCTACAAAATTGACTACAATAGAGTTTTCCTCACCATGGGTTATGCTTTTGCACCCCTTATGATAGTCGGTGGGCTCTCTCATGTTCTTGAATTTTTCTTTATTGAATACTACCACA
>JAXSOH010000002.1:14814-60587 GCA_037925805.1 Aquificaceae bacterium | reverse complement strand
TATCTGCTTAGTAATCTCCGCACACTCTTCTATTTTCTTTAGGTCAAGACCTGTGTCAAAGGGTGTGCCTTCGAGCATAGCCACCACGGACTCTGTAGCAGGGTGTGATGAGCCAAAGGCAAGTGGAGATAGAACAGTGTCAACCATATCCACACCCGCAAGAATTGCCATCATGTGGTTTACTATGGCTGTTCCACTCATATCGTGGTTATGAAGTAGAACTGGCAGTCTTCCACCTGTGGCTTCCTTTATCCTCTTTATTATGGTGTAGGTTTCAAGGGGCATAATAATACCAGTGGCATCCTTGAAGGACAGCCAGTCTGCACCCATCTCCGCTATCTCAAGGGCATATTCCACCCACTTCTCTATGGTATGCACGGGGCTCCTTGTATAGCTTATCTCCGCATGGGCTTCTCCACCAAGCTCCTTTATAGCCTTTACTGCAATTTGGATGTTCCTGTTGTCATTAAGAGCATCAAAGACCCTAAAAACAATTATGCCGTTAGCTATAGACCTTTCTACAAACTTGTAAACCAGCTTGTCAGACTTGGGTCTGTATCCTACAATGTTCTGACCCCTAAAGAGCATCTGAAGTTTGGTGTTGGGCATAACCTCCTTTATACGCCTTAGCCTCTCCCATGGGTCTTCTTTGAGATACCTAAGGCACACGTCATAAGTGGCACCACCCCAGACCTCCACTGCATAAAAGCCTACCTTGTCTAACTTCTCACACAGGGGCAGAAGGTCATCGGTTCTTACACGGGTGGCAAGTTTGCACTGCTGACCATCTCTTGGTGTGAGGTCTGTGATAAGTATCTTTTTCTTAAAGCCAGACCTCTCCATTTCCTTGAGCTGTGCTTGAATTTCCTCCATTATCTCCACGGCCTGCATGCCTTACCTCCTTTTATAGTCCATGATATGCGGCTATCGCCGCAGATATAAAGGCTACAAAATCTTCTTTATTCTTTACCTCCTCATACTCAAAGAGATGAGGATGGGTTTCCAAATACTTGGTGTTAAACTTACCAGCCCTAAAGTCTGGGTCTTTCATTATCTCTATAAGCAAGGGTATGGTGGTCTTTATGCCAGTAATTTCGTAGGTCTCCAAGGCTGCCTTCATACGGTCTATGGCAACCTCCCACTGAGGAGCCCATACTATGAGCTTGGCTATCATAGAGTCGTAGTAAGGGCTTATCTCATAGCCTCTTGACGCTGCGTGTTCTACTCTTATACCAAAACCACCTGGTGCATAATACCTTTCTATAGTTCCTATGCTTGGCGCGAAGTTCTTCCTGGGGTCTTCTGCGTTTATCCTCACCTCTATGGAGTAGCCGTTAAACTTTATATCTTCCTGCTTATATCTTAGAGGCTCGCCTGCAGCGATTCTAAGTTGCCACTTTACAATGTCCACGCCAGTTATCATCTCAGAAACAGGGTGCTCCACCTGAATGCGTGTGTTCATCTCAATGAAGTATATGTTTCCCTTCTCGTCTGCTACAAACTCCATGGTGCCTGCACTGTAGTATCCTATCTCCTTCGCTGCCTTAGCTACAAGCTCTCCATAGTATGCCCTTTTACCCGGCGTGAGAAGTAGTGAGGGGGCTATTTCTACAAGCTTTTGGTTTCTCCTCTGAATGGAGCAGTCTCTTTCGCCAAGGTGTATCACATTACCATATTTGTCCCCAAGAACCTGAAACTCTATGTGATGAGGGTTTTCTATGTATTTTTCAAGCAAAAGGTCTCCCCTTCCAAAGGCTTTTAGGGCTTCGTTATAGGCGTTTTCGTAGTTTTTCAGCAGTTCTTCCTCGTTCCTGCATATCCTTATGCCTCTTCCACCACCACCAGCAGAAGCCTTCAAAAGCACAGGGTAGCCTATTTCTCTCGCTATCTGTTTGGCTTCTTGCTCGTCTTTTAAAATACCATCGCTCCCAGGGACAGTGGGAAGACCTGCCTTTTTGGCGATTTCCTTAGACCTTGCCTTGTCTCCCATAAGCTCTATAACCTTCCAGTGAGGACCTATAAAGTTTATTCCCTTTTCCTCACAGAGCCTCGCAAAGTGTTCGTTCTCCGCCAAAAAGCCATAGCCCGGATGGATGGCATCCGCACCCACCTCCAAAGCCAAGTCCACTATGCGTTCCGCATTAAGGTATGTATCCAAGGGGTTTACCCCTATCATATAGGCTTCGTCTGCCATCTTCACATGCCTTGCGGTAGACTCTATCTCGTTGTATATGGCAACAGTCCTTATACCCAACTCCTTGCATGCCCTTATAACCCTGCAAGCTATCTCACCCCTATTGGCAACAAGCACCTTCTTAAACATGCCTATCCTCCATAGGTCTTTTTGTAGGCTTCATAAAAGACC
Organism: Aquificaceae bacterium; assembly: GCA_037925805.1. GTDB lineage: Bacteria > Aquificota > Aquificia > Aquificales > Aquificaceae > Pampinifervens. The sequence goes on along the minus strand of JAXSOH010000002.1, from coordinate 58,222 downwards.
CTCCTTTGCCTTTCTTATAGCAGGAGCAAGTGCAGTTCTTCTATCCCATATAACAAAACCTATAAGCGTCATCATCCCCGCAAACAAAACTCCAAAACCCCAAAGCATTATGTTTATGACGTCATCTATCCTCCTGTTAGTATCGTCTATCCTTTTGTTAGTATCCTCTATTCTCTGCATAAGAGCCTTCTGACCCTCTTCCAGCCTTATAATTCTTTCCCTATCCTCCAGAGTAAAAGGCACTTCCCTCGCAAGGGCAAAGCCTAACACAAGGATAAAAACTAAGATTAGCCTCACCTTATCACCTCTACCCTATACTCAATAGGCGCTACCCTGTTTATCATATAGGCTATAGAGCAAGTGCCTGGGTTGTATATGGTTTTGTCGAGGGCTTTTTTCACATCCTCCTCAGAGACCTCGCCTTTCACTTTCACAAAGAGGTAAATCTTTGTAAAGACCTTTGGATAGCCTTCTGTTATCCTCTCTGCATCCGTTTCTATCTCTATATGTTCTGTGTGCTTGCCTTCTTTGTGCAGGGCTTCGTAGAGGTGTATACCCACACAGCCTGCTATGGAATGGAAAAGAAGCTCTGGAGGTCTTACACCTCTACCCTTACCACCCACATAACCCGCTGCGTCTATGGGTACTTCTCTGCCAGACTCCCCTGTGCCTACAAAATGAAAATCCTCCTTTTGAACCACCTTCACCTTCATGCTTGCCTCCTACCAAAAAAGTGGTTAATAATTATAAGCCAAGTTTTCAAAAAGTGGTGGTTTTTGTCATAAAAAATTAGAAAAGAGGGAAGGAGGTAAGGCATGAAGGGTTTGGATAAGTTTTCGCTTAGGGATGTAAGTGTGGAGTTGAGAGACGGGTATTGATGGTTTTTCGTATGAGCCGTTTTTGGAGTTAGGGTTATTGGAGCGTTTGCATTTTTCGTAGCCGAGGAATTCATCCAGCTCAGCCTGTAGCATTTTGCCAATGGTTTGAGCCATCAGCTCTTTGAGTAGCTCACTGAACTCCTTTCTTTATTGCTCTACCTTCTCCTTGCTAGGTTGTCTCATATTAATACCTCCTTACTTTATTTTTACATTAATGAATGAAACACTCCCAAGGTCTCAATGAACTGAAGAATTATAACCTTTAAGGTAGCCACTTAATATCCTCGCTGTAATAGGTGTTTGGAGGATGAGGTTTCAATAATGCTCTGCGGGACTGTTTCAAAATTTGTGTAAATTCTGCCATACTTGAGAACATACCCTCAAAAAGGAGTATTAGCTGGGACTATATCCTCTTGCCCATTCAACTCCTAACACCTTACAATGGCTTGAGGCATAAAGTCTTTGAGTAGCTAACTGAACTCCCTGCGGTATTGTTTTACTTTCTCCTTGCTTGGCTGTTTCATGTTAACACCTCCTTACTTTATTTTTACACAATGGATAAAACACTCCCTGCTCTGCTAAAAAGCAAGGGAATATTCACATGAATGCATTAAAAGTTTAAAAGCTATACAAGGGTTATGGGTGCTAAAATTATAATCATGAAACAAATATCCTTTATGAACCTAAGGTATTACGCCTATGTTGTGTCTCTTGTGCTTGTTCTTCTAAGCCTTCTGTCACTTTTTTATAGGGGGCTTAATCTTGGGCTTGACTTCACAGGTGGCAGTGTTCTTGAGTTAAAGTTTGAAAAGCCTGTAAGGGTTGGAGAAGTAAGGGAGGTTCTTCAAAGTGCTGGATACTCCCACTTTCAGGTTCAGGACACCGCTCAGAAAAATATCATAATAAAACTGCGACTTGGAGACCCAACCCAGCAAGCTCTTGAAAAGCTAAAAGACCTCTCAAGTTATGAACTAATAAGGTCCGAGACTATAGGAGGGATAATAACCTCTGAACTTCGTCAAAAGGCAGTGTGGGCGATGCTAATTGCCATTATTGGCATACTTCTCTACCTTGGATATAGGTTCGAGCCCCTTTGGGCTTTGGGTGCTGTTCTTGCCTTGGCTCATGACGTGCTTATAGTGTTAGGTGCATACTCAATTACCCAAAGGGAGGTAAACCTTGATGTGGTCGCCGCTTTTCTTATAGTTGCAGGTTACTCTGTGTCAGATACTGTGGTAGTCTTTGATAGGATAAGAGAGAACTTGCGTATAAGGAAAGGCACCGCCTTTAAGGAACTTATAGACCTTTCTATAAACCAGACCCTTGCCAGAACCATAATGACCTCTCTTACCACCTTTGTAGTTTCTCTTATGCTCTTTGTCTTTGGAGGTCCTGCCCTGTCTAACGTAATGTTCTCCTTTGTGGTAGGCGTTGTAGTAGGGACTATGTCTTCCGTATTTGTGGCGAGTGCCCTTGTCTTGGATATAAAGAAAAGGTTTAGAGAACAGCCTGTAAGTGTATAATCTTATATTAATGATGGATGTTATATTAAGGGTAGGTGGACTTATCGCAGTAGTGCTTGTGCTTGTTGGAAGTTTTCTCCTTTGGGATAACTATACAAATCGCAAACTTCAGGAACTTGCTTACAAAGAATACGAGATAAGAAAACTTTTGCAAGCAGGCAATTACAAAAAGGCACAGGAGCTTATAGATTCAGCTTCTGATGGCTCTATGAAGCCTCTTTTCCTTTCTTACAAGTTGTATATGGCAGAGCACTCAAAGGACCAAAAGATAAACACCTCCGAAGTGCTCCGTGAAGTAATAAAAAGCCTCAAAAACAAAGAGCTGTTAGCTCTATACAGAGAAAGGTATGCCTATGAACTTTTTAAGGAAGGCAAAAACAAAGAAGCTCTCAGCGAATTGGAGAAGATAAAGGAAGAGGACTTTAACTACTCAAGCTCTCTTCTACTAAAGGCACAGATCCTTAAAAAGGAAGGGAAAACAGAGGAAGCAAGGGCAATACTAAAAAAGATAGAAGAGAAAAATCCGAACACATACTTTGCCAATATGGCACAGGCCCTTTCTATAATGGGAGATTAGCATGAAGGACCTTCTCATAGAAATAGGCACAGAGGAACTACCTGCGGGTGTTATACTGCCTGCGGTAAACTACTTAAGAGAAAGACTCTCGCACATACTATCCAGACAAGACATACAAACCTTTGCAACACCAAGGAGGCTTGCTTTTTTCCTCAAAAACTTCCAAAACATCGCCCCCGAAAGAGAGGAAACCATATACGGTCCGCCAGTGAAAGTAGCCTACGAAGAAGGAAAGCCCACAAGAGCCCTTCTTGCCTTTCTTGAGAGAAATAAGGCAAACATTGAAGAGGTTACTGAGCTCCAAAAGGGAGAGGGTTTGTATGTGGCAATAAGAAGAAGGGTAAAGGAGTCTTCGCCTCTTGAGAAACTCTCAGAGGTCTTTGAAGAGCTTCTGCGAGCTGTCCCCTTTCCAAAGACCATGAGATGGGACTCTTCAAACCTTAGGTTTTCAAGACCCATAAGGTGGATATGTGCTCTGTATGGTGATGAGGTTTTGCCTCTCTCCTTTGGAAAATTGAAAGCAGGTAGGACAACTTACGGACACAGGATACTATCCTCTAAAGCCATTGAACTCAAAAAGGCTCAAGAATATGAAGAAGTGCTTAGACAAAACTACGTGGTTGCGGACTATAAGGAAAGACTTGGCATGGTGCTTGCATCTATTCGGAAGGAAACCCATGCCCTTGACGGAAAGCCTTTATATCCAGAGGGTCTGGACGAAGAGGTGGCAAACCTGGTGGAATTTCCCTTTGCGGTAGTTGGAAAGTTTGAAGAAAAATACCTTGAACTTCCAAACAAGGTAATAATGACCGTCCTCGCACATCATCAAAGGTTCTTTTGCGTAGAAAGGGATGGAAAACTCCTGCCCTACTTTATAGCCATAAGCAATAACTACCCCAAAGATGACTCAATCCTCAAGGGCTATGCAAAGGTTTTAAGGGCAAGGCTTGAGGATGCATTGTTTTTCTACAGGGAAGACCTCAAAAGACCTCTTGAAGACTTGGTTTCTGGGCTTTCTGAAGTGCTTTTCCATCCAAAGGCAGGTAGTATGTTAGAAAAGGTCAGGAGGGTGGGTGCTCTTGCTATAAAGTTGGCAGAACTTCTTGGACTCTCCGAAGAGAAAAAAAAGAAGATAGAGAGGGCAAGCCAGCTCTGCAAGGTGGACATCCTTACGCATATGGTAAGAGAGCTTGACGAACTTCAGGGTTATATGGGATACATATATGCCCTCAGGCAAGGTGAAGACCCAGAGGTAGCCCTTGCCCTTTATGAGCACTACCTACCATTGCGTCCTTCGGACCCATTACCTTCAAGTGAAGTCTCTGCGGTTCTATCTGTAGTAGACAGACTTGATAGCCTAAACACACTTATCGCAGTAGGTGAGTTTCCCAGCGGAAGCTCAGACCCATACGGTATGAAAAGACTTGCTCATGGGCTTTTTGCCATAATAGAAGGCTTTGGATGGGATGTGGACCTTTCACAGCTCCTCGGTGAGTCTGACCAAGACCTTTGGAGGTTCTTGGAATCAAGGCTTGAATCTTACCTTGACCCTTACGGTTATGACCTTGTCAAGGCAGTTCTTGAAGTTAAAAACCCACTTAGACCTTATGAAGCTATAAGCACGGTAAAAATCCTTGCCAAACTGAGGGTGGAGGAAGAATTTAAACATATAGTAGAAGTCTATAGGAGGGTTGTAAAAATACTGCCCTCAGAATGGGGGGAAGATATGGTGAAGGAAGAGCTGATGTTTGAGAAGGAGGAAAAGGAGCTGTGGGAAGCCATAAGGCGTCTTGAAAACACGCAGGAGCTAACAAGTCTTTATACCCTAAAGGAGCCAATACATAACTTCTTCGATAAGGTTTTGGTGATGGACCCAAGAGAAGACATAAAGAAAAACAGGCTTGCCCTTCTTTATAGAACCAAAAGGCTTTTTAACAAGTTTGCAAACTTTAGCAAAATAGTAATAGAAGGAGGTTGAGGCATGAAATACCTTGTGTGGCTTGATGAGGTGGGTATTGAGGACATACCCCTAGTGGGTGGCAAAAACGCATCTCTGGGTGAGATGATAAGGAACCTTTCCCCTCTTGGCGTTAATGTGCCTTACGGTTTTGTGGTAACCTCAGAAGCTTACTACGAGTATATAAAATACAATCATCTCGAAGAGGAGATAAAAAGAATACTGCATGGGCTTGACCCCAGCAATGTGATAGACCTTGCAAGGAGAGGTCATCAAATAAGGGAACTAATAAAAGGTGGGGAGTTTCCAAAAGAGATAGAGGAGAAGATAAAGGAATACTATCAAAAACTTTCAGAAAGATATGGTTCTTTTGCGATTGACGTGGCAGTGCGTTCCTCAGCAACTGCAGAAGACCTACCAAACGCGTCCTTTGCGGGACAGCAAGAAACCTATCTCAACGTGTTGGGTGCAGAGAACGTGCTAACCGCTGTCAAGAACGGTTTTGCCTCACTTTTCACCGATAGGGCTATCTCTTATAGAGAATCCTTTGGATTTGGGCACTTTAAGGTAGGCATAGCCATGGGTGTGCAGAAGATGGTGCGTTCTGATATAGGTGCTTCTGGCGTTATGTTTACCCTTGACACGGAGTCGGGATTCAAAGATGTAGTGGTAATAAACGCAACCTACGGGCTTGGCGAGCTTTTGGTGCAAGGTATGGTTACACCAGATGAATACATGGTATTCAAGCCTACCCTTCAGGCAGGACACTCAGCCATAATTGAGAAAAAGCTGGGAAGAAAAGACAGAAAAATGGTCTACGGCAGTGGGCAAGAAAGGGTTAAGGTGGTAAATGTAGCAATTCAAGAACAAAAGCAATTTGCCTTGTCTGATGACGAGATTCTTCAGCTTGCAAGATGGGGAATCATCATAGAAGACTATTACTCAAGAAGGAACGGAAGATGGATGCCTATGGATATAGAATGGGCAAAAGATGGCATTCTTAATCAGCTCTTTATAGTGCAAGCAAGACCCGAAACAGTTCACTCAAGAAAGGAAGAGAACATCCTCAAGGTCTATAAGTTTACACAACCCATAGAGGAGAGAATAAAGAAAAGAGTGGTTTACGGCATAGCAGTGGGAGACAAAATAGCCCACGGAAAGGTAAGGGTTATACATGACCTAAAGGATGCAGGACAGTTTCAAGAGGGAGATATACTTGTCACAGACATAACAGACCCTGACTGGGAACCCGTAATGAAAAAGGCAAGGGGTATAATAACCAACAGAGGAGGAAGAACCGCTCATGCAGCCATAGTGGCAAGAGAGCTGGGAATACCTGCAGTTGTAGGGACCCACAAAGCCACAGAGATACTAAAGACGGGCACGGAGATCACCCTTTCCTGTGCGGAGGGAGAAGTAGGCTACATTTACGAAGGTTTTGTGCCCTTTGAAGTGGAAGAGATAAACCTTGAAAACCTTCCAAAGACAAACACAAAGATAATGATGAACGTAGGAAACCCCGAGTCCGCTTTTAGGTATTCTTCAATACCTAACGATGGTGTAGGTCTTGCCAGAGAGGAGTTCATAATAGCCAACTACATAAAAGTGCACCCACTTGCACTGCTTCATTACGAGGAGCTAAAAGCTCTATACCAAGAGCTAAGGGGTCAAGGTCTTCTTGACGATAGGGGTATGGTAAACATGTCTGTTATATACAGGTATGCCAAACCACCCCTTTCTGAGAAACTCGCAAAGGGCAAAGACAGAAAACAAGTAAACCTTCAAAAACTAATGGAAGACATAGAAAGCCTTACCTTTGGATATGAGGACAAGGCTCAGTATTTTGTCAAAAAGCTCTCTTATGGGATTGCCAAAATATCCTCCGCCTTCTATCCAAACCCCGTGATAGTCAGATTTTCGGACTTTAAGTCCAACGAATACAGAGGACTAATAGGCGGTGAGCTCTTTGAGCCAGAAGAAGAGAACCCCATGCTTGGCTGGAGGGGTGCATCAAGATACTACTCAGAAGTCTACAAACACGCCTTTGGGCTTGAATGCCAAGCTATTTTGCGTGTAAGAAACAAGATGGGCTTGACCAATACAAAGGTTATGATACCCTTCTGCAGGACACCCGAGGAAGGAGAGAGAGTTCTTGAGGTAATGGAAGAATATGGACTAAGGCGAGGAGAAAATGGTCTTGAGGTCTACGTTATGGCAGAGCTTCCCAGTAATGTGGTCCTTGCGGACAGGTTTGCGGATATATTTGACGGCTTTTCCATAGGCTCTAACGACCTTACACAGCTAACCCTTGGACTAGACAGAGACTCTGGACTTGTTGCTCACCTTTACGACGAAAGAAACGAAGCGGTAAAGAGACTAATAGCACACCTTATACAAACTGCAAAGGAAAAAGGCAGAAAGGTAGGAATATGCGGTCAAGGACCCTCCGATTTCCCTGAGTTTGCGGTTTTTCTTGTGGAGCAAGGCATAGACAGTATATCTCTCAACCCAGACTCTGTGCTTAAAACTATGCTCGTGGTTGCAGACGCAGAAAACAAGATAGGAGAAACAGTGCCGTGAATATAAGCCTCCCCCTTCCACCCATACTAAGGGGAGTTAAGACTGTAGTAGGCTTGCATATAACGGACAAAGTTATAAGACTTTTAGAGGTTGATAAGGATGGAAAGCCTGTAATAGAACCCATTGAGTTGAAACTTGAAGGGAAAGATAAGGAAACTGCTCTTAGGGAGATAATTAGTGAGTATAAACTCTCCAGTAAAAGAGTAGTGACTTGTGTGCCGGTTAATGATGGGCTTTTGAAGCTTTACAAATACCCTAAATCAATGAGCAAAAAAGACCTACAAAGTGCTATAGAGTGGTCTATAAAAAGAGAGACCTCAGCCATGAAGGAGGAGACTTATTACGACTACTTTCTGCTTGATGAAGCTTCCGAAGAAAAACAAATTGGTGTGGTTACGGTAATCTCTCGTAAGGAAACGGTTGAAAACATAAGGAAACTTATTGAAAGTGTGGGCTTAAAACTTCACATACTTGACTATGAAATTATCACCATAATAAACTATGGACTTTATTATAAGTTCCCAGTCCCATTTTCTATTCTTTACATAGATTATAACTATTCCATACTCGTCACTTACTCCCGCATGAATATAAGCTACTATGTAAATTACTGGAACTACTCTGAGTTTCGTGAAAGTGGAGATGAAGAATCCCTTGAGAATTTCTTCGCGGAGATGAGAAACATAGTAGTTCTAAACGACTTATCAAGTATGTATGTTGCAGGACCTATAATAGCAGATGAGGATATGCTTACGAGAATAATGGAAAACCTCCCCATACTTGGATTGCTTGACTTGGAGGGGGTTAAACCAAGCTTTTTTATTCCGTATATATTATGCATAAGAGGGATGGAAGGATGATAAAGATAAACTTAGCCAAAGTAAAAAGGGAAAAGAGGCAAAAGGGCATAAGCTTTGATATATCATCACTTAAGACTTTAAAGGTTCAGGAGCTATTTAAGGCAGGGGGGGAGTATTATGCAGGAGTTTTTCTGTGGCTCGGTGTGGTGGCGGTATTGGGTTATTATTGGAAGGTCCGTCAAAATGTAGAGCATCTTAAGGCAGAGATAAACAATTTAAACGCAGGGAAGGCAAGACTTCAAGCACAGGCGAAAAAATTTCTTGATGAGCAAAGAGCTATAGAAGAAAGAATAGCAAAAATAAAGGAAGAAATCCAGAATGTTGAAAGGAGCAAGGATATAATTGTAGGACTAAAGGCATACTACGAGCCTTTTAACTCGGGTTTTTTCTTTTATACGTCCTACATGCCCAAAGCTTCTTGGGTTAGCTCCTACAAACAAAGCCTTGATTTAGAAAAGCAGACGCTGGTATCAGAGCTTGAGGTAAACTCCTTGGATTATAACGGTTTGAGCAGATATGGTAAAAGTCTCGGGGGAGGTTCTCAAAGGGCTTTGCTTACAAAGTTAGAGAGAAAAGTAAACCCTCATGGTTTTGAGTACTACAGCATAAAACTTACCGCAGAAAGACCACTTAAGGATGGGAGGTAAGTATGGAAAAACTTATGGCACAACTAAAGGCACTACCGCCTTGGCAGAAGTATGCTATCCTTTTAATAGTTCCTCTTATCCTCATCCTGTATATTTGGTTTATGATGATAACGCCCTCTCTTGATGAAAAAAGCAAACTGGAAGTGGATATAAAGAACACAAAAGCAGACATAGATAGACTAAAAGTGGGAATTGACCCAAGAAAGATTGATGCCCTAAAAAAACAAGAAGAAGGTTTAAGGGAAGAATACTCAAAAAAATATGCGGAGCTGACAACCCTTGTGGGTGAAATACCAACAGAAAAGGATGTGGGTCTTATCTTGAAAAACATAGGAAACTTAGCAGTAAAAAGCGGTGTTCTTATATTAGGATTGCAGGTTTCCAAGCCTGAGAGGGTTGAATACTATATAGATCAGGAGTTTGACAGAAAGCTTGTGAGGGAAGTGCCCAAGCCCAAGGAAAGTCAACAGGCTCAACAACAAACCAAACAGGCTCAACAAAAGGTAGAAAGTGTAGCCTTTTTAAAAGGTGAGCTTAAACTATCCCTGCTTGGAAACTATGGCTCCATAAGAGCTTTCCTTGAAGGTTTAAGGAAAGAAGGTATACTATCATATCCTTCTGAACTTACGCTCACAAATGAGGGCAACGGGGTTAAGGCGGACATTAACATATACTTACTTATGAAGGAGGGTAAGGAACTATGAGAAGGGTATTGTTTATACTTTTATCTTCTGTATGCCTTTCTCTCGCACAAGACCCCTTTAATAGCCTTGAGGGGGCGGTTGGTTATATGGTAGTGGAAAAGAATGGTAGGATTGAGAACTATGTGGTTGTAGAAAACAAGGACGGCTCTGTTAAGGCTATAAGAGTAGACAGAAACCCTGCACAGTTTATGAAAAAGACAGACGAGCCAAGGGAAGGGGGTAGAAGATGAGGAGGATGTTAGGGTTTATTCTGATACTTCTATTTGTGGGCTTTTCCTACTCTCAGACAGTAAGAGAAATGAGGTTTGAGAATGTTAAATTGGAAACAGTCCTAAAAGCACTTGCGGAAGTTTCTGGTATGAATGTCATATTTGACCCAGCGGTTTCTCAAGACCTTCAAAAGACAGTAAGCGTTGCCATATATAGACCCATCCCAATATCTGAGGCTATGAATACGATTTTGAAAACTCATAACCTAATAGCAGTCCCTGTGGACACGAGGGTCTTTAGAATAACAAAGGCTGGGGATTTGAGCTTTGATGTAGCGGGATACACCGATGCACAAATGAAGGAGCTTATAAACCTTCTAAAAGCTCGTGTGAGCCCTTCCGCAGAGATAGTTATAGATAAGACACTTAAAAAGGTTTTTGTCAGGGATGAAGCATCAAATATAGAACAGCTCAGAAGACTTCAAAGGGACATAGAAAAGGCAAGCCTTCAGGCAGAGGCGAGGGAAGAATACATAACAAAGGTGTTCTACATAAGAAGGGATATATCTTACAAAGATATAGCAAAAGCTTTGCAGGAGCTTAATATCAAAGATATGACCATAACTGAGTCTCCTGAGTTTAACGCTCTTATAGTTTCCGCTAACAGAAGAGACCTTGAAAGGGTAGAAAAGGCTCTTGAAAAATACATAAGAAACACAACCTCAGAAAAACCAATACTTACAAAGGCTCTTTATGTTAAATATGTTCCTGTGGAAGAGTTTAGAAGAATGATACAACCCATGCTCTCCGAAGTTGGTGAGGTTTATGTTTTAGGCACTGGCATTACAACCACTGTGGCAGAAGAAAGAGAACTCAGAGACCTCCAGCAAAGAGCTCAGGCAATTACAGAAAGACTCAGGGAGGCATCACCCGAAGAAAGGACACTGCTACAGCAAGAGCTACAAGGACTTCAGCAAAGACAACAAGAGCTTCAGAAGGTCCTTCAGACTCCCGCCGGTCAGAAGGGAGACAGCGTTAGTATGTCAGGCTTTCCCACAGCAAGGGAAGGCCTACTTGGTCCAGAGTTTAAAAAGGATAAATCCGCAAGGGTGGTATTCCAGAATGCGGTCGTGATTAGGGACTATGCGGACGTGGTATATAGAGTAATGGAAAGATACAAGGACATAGTATCAGAGCAACCTATTCAGATAAAAATAGAGGCAAGGGTTGTGGAGCTTTCTTCTGGTGCGGTTAGGGAGCTTGGAATAAACTGGAACGCCCTTCTTTCTCAGGCAAGGGTGCCTCAATTTTGGAGTGGTGGAGCGGGTTCTAATCTTGGAATAAACGCCTCTCCTTCGCTTAGCCCTGGGCTTTCTGCAACACCCGGTGGTATACTTGCCTTTACCTTCCAGAGGGGTGTGTTAAATGCTCTTAACCTAAGGCTCTCTGCCTACGAGCAGGTGCAAAAGGCAAGAACTCTCTCAAAGCCTGTTATTATGACCCTTAACGGTGAACCAGCCACCATACAGAGCGTGCTTGAGTATCCAATAAGAAGAGTCACCGTTGTCCCCGGGGGAACTACAACGGTCAGCATAGATTACAAGCTGATACCCCTAAACCTCACCGTCACGCCGATCCTTCTCCCAGAGGGCAATCTTATGCTGGATATCACCATAACAAAATCAGAGATAACAAACCTTGAAAGGTTTACCACCGAGACAGGCTCTGTCTTTGACATTCCCACAGTTCAAAGCCAAAGGGCGGACACAAAGGTTATAGTAAGAGATGGAGACCTTGTGGTGCTTGGAGGTCTGGTAAAGGCTGTGGATAAAACCACAGAAAGAGGCATCCCGGGTCTTATGAGAGTTCCCTTCTTTAGATGGCTCTTTATGGAGCAAAGGACAGAAAAGGAAGACACAGAGCTTCTTATCTTTATACAGCCAACCCTTATAACTCAGTAGTCTCCCAAGGCACGCAACAGTGATAAAGATTTGAGAACATAAACAGACATAAACCCACCCTTTCGTGAAATTTTCGTGAAATATATTGACAGCATCCTCTGAAGATATAAACTATTAATATCCTCTCAGCCCGGGCGAGAGAGGAAATACTTAAAAGGAGGGCTTAAGATGAGAGCACTTTACACTGCAACCGCAAGTTCCATGAGGAACAACAGGGGTTTCACCCTAATTGAGCTCCTTGTAGTTATTGCCATCATAGGCATACTTGCCACCATAGCCGTACCCGCCTTTAACCAGTACAGGGAAAGGTCTCAGAAGACTGCAGCCATAGCCAACGCAAGGCAGTGTCTGACAGCTTATGCAGCAAAAGAAGCTGGAGTACAGGCTACTGTTCCAAGCGGATGTGAGGGAAGCGTAACAAGCTGCACATGTACTGTGGAAACGCAGTCAGCTACCTGCTCGGTACAAGATGGTGGAGTAAAATGCCAATAATAAACCATACCCCCTCAAGCCCCCTTGTGGGGCTTTTTTTTATTTTGGAGGTTTTTATGTCATGAGGAGGGTATATGGGTTTTCTCTCATTGAGTTAATGGTGGTTGTTTCTGTAATTGCAATTTTGACTCTTATAGCCCTACCATCTTACCAATCCTATGTAAAGAACGCTTATAAATCCAAGGCTTTGGCTAACGCAAGGGTGTGTCTTGGAGAGAAGGCACATTCTGGTGTTGATAATTCCTCTTACAGCCCTCCAGAAGGTTGCACTGTTGCAGGGGATGGTTCTTCTTGCACTTGCACTGTTTCTGGGTTGGTTGGTTCTGTGACTTGCAGTTTTGGAGAAGACGGCTCAGTGAGCTGTCAATAGAATAGTATTAGTTGGGGGCGTTAGCCCCCAATTTTATTAGTATACGGTCATCTTTGTTTGTATAAATGGCATCCTTACTGACGCACTCGTGCTACAGGGTGGAGGTTTCAAAAAGCCGAATTTATTCCGTAGGTTCTCCAAAACACTTCTATTAAAGTTTATTGAAAAATTACCGTTGATGTTCACATTGTTATTCCTGTTAGAGTTGCTAACTATCGCGCCATTTAAGGAGAAATTACCATTACCATTTATGCTAAGGTTATTGTTTGCGTCAGTTGCAAAAACAAGCCCGTTTATGCTCGCAGTTCCATTCATCTGTATGTTCATGTTGTTGTCTGTTATTAAAAGGACGGGATTTGTTTGAGAACCAAGGTAGCTGTTAGAATTCAAGTTTATATTAAAGTTTTCATTTCCTGCACCCCCACTATAAAGAAGTCCACCTTCCCACCTTAAGCCATTGTCATCTATCCTTATATTCTGGGCAAAAACATTCACATTCTGAACCGTAATATTGTTAGAGTCATCGTCATCCTGAAGTTGATTTCTGGCTATCAGTGAGAGAGAGTGAGGATATCCACTTACAGACGCTGTTGCAGAAGTTAGATTTCCCTCTATCTTTATAGAATCACCCGCTATTGTATTACCACCTGTAAAATTTTCTTCGAATTCAATGCTACTATTTTGCCCAAAATCAATGTTATAGCAACTAAAAAGTGGAGTTCTTCTCACGATTAGGCCTCTTCCTCCTCCTCGCCCAGGACGACACGGAGGATCACCACATATCTCAATCTCTACATACTGCACCACATTATACCTATCACCACTCCATGTAAACTCAAGCCTCATGCTTCCGTCTTCACTCTTACAATTGAGAGTGCTTCCAGCAGCTTCAACATCCTCATGACATGAGGCATTACATACTTCGTAAGTTTGATTTGGAATATTATTAGCTGGCACGCCGGGTCTCTGAGTAACAGTAACCGCTTGACCAACTATTCCATTTGGTCTGCCGTTGTTAAAGCTAACTCTAAACTGGTTAGAAAGCATATTAAGAAGTTCAGTTCTGTTGTTTATATTGTCAAATACGGTGCTTGTTAGGTCTCTATTTGGAAGCTCCTCATTGACAACCACGGGATTTACCAAGGCAGTTATACCTCTCGGATTGTTAGGGCAAGTGGGTACAGGGTCTGGTTCGAAATTATTCAGTCCATTACCTATGACTATTGCGGGTGTTTTGCAGGTTGCATCGCAACTTGTTATGGCACCAGAGCCTCCTATGTTTAGGTTGCGGATTTGCCTAAAGGTTAATGTTCCAAAATCTCCAGCTGGATTTCCCATACTAAGTATTGCCACCTTTACCACATTGGTATTATTCCCTATGGTAGCCCTTGCCCACAAAAAGCAATGACCACCGTAATTTAGCGTCTGAACTTGAACATTGGCACCGTTAAAGGTAAAGTTGGAATTTCCACCGCAATTAAAACTTCCTGCTGTTATATTTCTTGAAACTGTTTGAAGCCCTGCGTTTGCTGCCTTTTCCGCTCTGTGCCATGCCTGTTCTGAAGATATGGACCTAAAGCCCATCTCAGATACAAACATGCCTGCTATTCCCATGACAAGTATAGCCACGCCGAGCACCAAAGTAGTTGCAAGTGCAAAGCCTTTCTCTCTCATGGCTATCACCTCCCATAAATTCTTGTTATTGGATAAGTCCTACCATCTGCACCCACAAAAGTGGCATTAACCACCACAGACCTACCTTGTCTTTGGACACTAAAGTTTTGAACCCTTCCTATTCTAATCGCTGTTTCTGTGTCATTACACGCTTGTGCCATATCTTCTCTATCCATCATGAGCCATTCACCTTGGACATAAAGAGTTATACGGTGAGGCACACGGGTTATATAGTTACCCTGAAGAAGGTCTGGATTTGTCGTTTTTGAAATACTAACTGCATTTACACCAGAAATACAGTCCTGGTTTACATTTCCGCTCAATCTTACAATTTTTGGCTGATTGTTATCAAGAATTACCCTCCCACTACTCCACACATAATAACAGTTTTGATTTGAAGAGGTGTTAAGTCTACAAGACACCAGCGAAATATTATTTGCATCGATGTTATTCACGAATCCGATACCATACAAGTTTGCGTAGAATATAACCCTTCCACCACTAACATCCATACACATAGGGTCTTGAGGAGGGTATTGGTTATTACATGGCTGGATGTTATTGGTAATATTGCAATTGTTATTCGCACATGGCACGCCTGCACCCCACCTTGAAAAAATAAATTCAAGGGTTGTTATAGCGTTTCTCACATCTTCGCTCATTTCCGCAACATCTCTATTTATCCTAAAGGCACGGTTTGAACCCATAAAAAGAGATGCTACCGCTAAAAGTATTATGGAAGCCACCATTATCGCTACAAGAAGTTCAACAAGAGTAAAACCTCTTCTCATAGCCCACCTCCTCATGGAAGATTACAAACCACATCCGTAAGGCTGTAGCTAATTCCAGATACATTTGCAGAAGCTGTCACATTACTACATGTGTTCTGTGGAGGATTACAATTACCGCTCAGGTTGACATTTATATTACGTCCTCCGCAGTTATAGGCAGTCCTTACAACGCCACCTCTGCATGCTTCTATGGCGGAGCTTACCGCCTGCACTACACATGTAATTTCCACATTGCTTCTGTTATAAACTCCAAACATTGTAAGAAGTCCTGCAATACCTACTGCGATTATAAAGGTTATCAATACAGCTACAAGTCCTTCCACAAGGCTAAAACCTCTCATTGGCAAACCTCCCTTTGTATATAACCAGACATATCCCTCACTCTATATTGAGTGCAAGCATTTACGCCATCGTTTCCGCTTACTTTTATAGTGCCATTACCTATTGCTAAACCCCTTGGGTCAAAACCAACAGGCCCGCCTTGTATTGTGACGAAGTTTTCCTTCAATATAGTTCGTATTGCCTGACCTCCACAGTTAAGAGTTCTGTTTAGTCCTCCATTGTATACCTTTATGCCATCGTTGTCTACACATATAACTGTGTTTATACCCCTTTCCATAGCTATCAACTTAGCCCACTTTAGTGTGCTTTCTACCTGCAAAACTTGTTCGTTATATTTGTATGCCCTGTAGTATCTTGTTATATGTGGTATGGACACACTCGCTAATATGGCAAATATTAAGATGACTACAAGAAGCTCTACAATGCTAAAACCTTTAGCTTTCATACCAAAGCCTCCTATTCTGATTTAATACTATAAGTTTTATAGTCTCACCTATGCGTGAATTTTAGGTGAAGTCAAAAGGAACATGTATTACCAGTGCATACTCCCCTTCTTATAAAACCCCTAAGAGGTTGTAAAGTATAGCAGGCACATTCTTGAGTGTCGTTTCTTACAATCCTTATAGTGCTACTAAAAATTGCAAAACCCCGAGGGTCAAAGGCAGACCCTCCACCACTTGCACTAAGGCTAACAAAGTTATCTCTAATCTCTATCCTTCTTATAACATCCCCGGAGCATATTCCTGACCGCCTTGTTCCCATATTATGAAGTGTTAGAGTGTTATCTTGCGCGCATATACCCACACTTATGCCCCGCTCCATAGCTATTAACCTTGCCCACTTTAGAGTGCTCTCAACCTGCAGAACGTAATCGTTATATTTGTAAGCCCTGTAATACCTATCAAAAGCTGGTATGGCTATACTTGCCAGTATGGATACTATAACTATAACTATCAAAACTTCAAGAAGGGTAAGCCCCCTCTTACTATTCATAAAACCTGACCCCCAAGTTATATTATAAAACTTCTAAAAACCGTAGTCTTTATCCTCCTGCTTTAACCCCTCCACATCCTCCGCATAAGAATAAACCTCTATGCCATTTTTTAGTGCCACCTCTTTTGCCTTTGGGTCTACCATAGGAGATATTATTATGGCTCTGCTAACCTTTGCGCCTTCCTTAGATTGGTAAAAGTCTAACTTTCTTAAAAAGGCATACACATCGGGCTTACTCATAGAGGATTTTATCTCCGCCACGATTACCTCGCCATTTTTAATGATAAGGTCAAGCTCTATCTGGTCTGGTCTTCCAAAAACTATACCTTCCCTGTCGTAGTTGAGATATCTCTCCACCTTTACAGGAAAGCTTTCCTCAAGTATACCTTTGAGAGCATTCCTAAAAGATTCCTCAGAATGTAGCCCCCAGCGAGCTCCAAGAGCACCAATGGTAGAGTCATGTTTCCTGTGTAGTCTTTTTATCTCTTCTTGGTGTTCCAGAAGTATTCTCGTATGCTCGTCAAGAACCTCAAGTATATGTTTAACAGTTTGCCTGTATTCTTCCCACCTTCTTTCAAACTCCTCACTCTGCCTTTCTAACCTCGCCCATATATCTTTCTTTTCTTTCCTGTCTTCCTCTCTTCTTCTTTCCATCTCCGCCCAGATTTTCTCTCTCTCTTGCCTTTCTTCCTCTCTAAGTCTTTTCACTTCTGCCCAGAGTTCTTCCTTTTCTTTTTTGTCCTCTTCTCTTCGTCTTTCCAGCTCTGCCCACATTCTCTCCCTTTCTTCTAAATACTGTTGCCATCTTTTCTCGGATTCTTCTCTTAGCCTTACCAGTTCCTCATAGAGCTTCTCTATCCTGTCTTCGGTCTTATCCTTCTCCGCAAAGCTGTCTTTTAGTAGGTCTTTGAGATAAGTCTTTATAGTGGGATCTTGTTTGATAATGTCTGGCAAGACACTAAGAATAAGCCTCTTTAGCTCTTCAAGGTTTTGAGCTTGCATAATAGTAAATTATAAGCCAAAGGGGGACTGTTTTAAAATCTGTGTAAATTCTACCATCTATGACCTTCCGTATAGCTTTCAAACTTTTCGGTTGTTCATCTGAATATACCCTTGCTCTATAGCAGGGCGACTGAGTTATATACCCTAAAAGCTTCTGCATAAATAAGTAGGAAAGGAGCACGCATCTTAAAGTCCTTTTCATAGGGCAGGAGCAGTTTAGCCTTCTTTCCTAATCTTACTATTCTATCATAAAGCTGGGGAGGGCTCGCATGTCCATATCCTATAAAGGGTCAAGTGAAATTAAAAACCTAACTTCCCTCAAAAAAATTGTTAGCTGGGCAACATAGAAGCACATTTCCTATATTAAAATATTAACCCATTTACCCTTTTGAGAGGTGAAGAGATGGAGCTTTTGGAATACGATTCCTGTGGTGTTGGGTTTGTATGCAATATAAGAGGTGAGAAAAGCCACCAGATAGTCCAGTGGGGTATAGAGGCGGTAAAGAACCTTACCCATAGAGGTGCAGTGGGTGGTGATGGCAAGACTGGAGATGGTGCGGGGGTTATGATTGAAGTCCCTAAAAAATTCTTTGAGGACTGGCTATCTGAGGAAGGCTATGAGGTTTCTCACATAGACAATCTTGCGGTTGGCGTGGCTTTCCTTTACGAGGATGTGAGACTTCAGATAGAGGAGCACATAAGGAAGTCTCCCTTTTCTCTTGTAGCTTGGAGGGAAGTCCCAATAGATAAGTCAGCGGTGGGTGAGTCCGCCCTAAGGGTAATGCCAAAGATATTCCATCTTCTCTTGGACGCTGAGAAGGTTTCGGAAGAAAGAAGGGAGCTGGAGCTATATCTCCTCAGAAGACGCATAGAGACAGACAAAAAGATAAAGGACAAGGTCTACTTTGCCTCTCTCTCCTCAAGGGTAATGGTCTACAAGGGAATGCTCGTGGCACCTCAGCTGGATATTTTCTATCCAGAGCTAAAAGACCAAAGGCTTGAGTCCAGTTTCTGTCTTTTCCACCAAAGGTATTCCACCAACACCTTCCCCAACTGGAAGTTAGCTCAGCCTTTTAGGTATCTGGCTCATAACGGTGAGATAAACACCATATTAGGCAACAGAAACTGGATGAGGGCTATAGAGCATGAATTGGAGCATGAGCTTTTTGGAGAAAACATAAAGCTCGTAAGACCTTTGGTTTCTTATGAGGAGAGCGATTCTGCCTCTTTGGATAGGGTTTTTGAACTTTTGGTGCTTGTGGGTTATAGCCCAGAGCATGCTATAAATATGCTTATACCACCCGCTTGGGAGGGTGTGCCTTGGCTTTCGGAGGAAGTAAAAGAGTTCTTTGAATATCAGTCTCTCTTGATGAAGCCTTGGGATGGACCTGCCAGCATTGCCTTTACCGACGGTAGAAAGATAGGAGCACACTTGGATAGAAACGGTCTAAGACCTGCCAGATATGTGCTTACCGAAGATGGCATCTTGGTGCTTGGTTCTGAAGTGGGTATGGTGGACCTCTCGGGCAAAAAGCTTCTCAAGAAGGGAAGGCTTGGACCAGGTGATACCCTTGTGGTGGACCTCTCAACGGGTGAAGTAAAAGAGACAGACCAGATACTCAAAGAGCTCTCTTCTCAAAAGCCTTACGGAGAGTGGCTAAGAAAACATCTACTTAGACTGTCTGAAATTATAAAGGACTACACTCTTCCGGAGTATGGAGAAGACCAAGAAAGGATAAGAAAACTCGTCACCTTTGGCTACACGCAGGAAGAGATAAAGAACGTGCTTGCACCCATGGCGGAAGAAGGAAAAGAGATAACCTTTTCTATGGGTGATGACACTCCCATTCCACCCCTCTCAGAAAAGCCTTTATTACTCTTTAGATACTTTAGGCAAAGGTTTGCACAGGTTACAAATCCACCCATAGACCCCATAAGGGAAAGGGCGGTTATGTCCCTCAGGATGAACTTAGGACACAAGAGAAACTTCCTAAGGGAAGAAGAGGAGCATGCCAAAAGGCTTCAGATAGACAGCCCCATACTCCTGCCTTACCAGTTCAAAGCCCTTATGGAACAAAAGGAGTTCAAAGTTGCTTGGGTTCCAATAACCTATCCGAAAGAGAGAAGCTACTGCGTGGTAGAGCTCCAAGACCTTGCGGGAGAAAGGAGAATAACGGACATACTCTACGATGCCATGTACGAAGGCATTACCATATGTGACCTAAGGCTTGGTGTGGAGATAGTCTGTAGGAGGGTAGAGGAGGCGGTAAGAGAGGGTGCAAACATTGTGGTTTTGTCCGATAGAAACATCTCAAAGCACAGGCTTGCGGTTCCGAGCCTTTTGGCGGTTTCTGCGGTCTTTAAATGGCTTTCTGAACGCGGGCTTTCTAACAAGGTATCCCTTGTGGTAGAAACGGGCGAAGCCAGAGACACCCATCATATGGCTTGCCTTATAGGTTATGGTGCTTCTGCGGTCTATCCATATCTTATGTATGAGCTTATCTGGGAGCTTTGCAAGAAGGGTGAAATAAAAGTCCCATACGAGCAGGCTATTTTCAACTACAAGAAGGCTCTTGAGGATGGGCTTTTGAAGATAATGTCCAAAATGGGTATTTCCACCCTCAACTCCTATCAAGGTGCAAGGATATTTGATACGGTATGCTTGAATAGAGATTTTGTGGATGAATACTTCCCCGGCACGCCTGTAACCCTTGAAGCGGACGGTATTTTTGAAGTTCAAGAAAGTCTACTTGCAAGGCACGACGCAGGATACGAAACAGAGAAGCCAGAGCTTGACTACGGCGGAGAAATGAAGTTCAGAAAGGGTGGGCAGTGGCATGCATGGTCTCCCTTTGTGGTTAGAGCATTGCACAAGTTTTTAGAGACAAAGAATTACGAAGACTATAAGGATTTTTCACGCATAGCCAACGAAGAGCATCCCACCTTTATAAGACATCTTCTTGACTACAAGAGAGCGGAAAAGCCCATTCCCATAGAGGAGGTGGAACCCATAGAGAGCATACTTAAGAGGTTCGTCACAGGTGGTATGTCTTTGGGTGCCTTGTCTCCAGAAGCCCATGAGGTGCTCGCAGAAGCCTGCAACAGGCTCGGTATGAAGAGCAACTCTGGAGAAGGAGGAGAAGACCCAGCAAGATATTGGACCGTAAAGAACTCTGCCATTAAGCAGGTAGCCTCTGGTCGCTTTGGTGTAACACCCACCTACCTTGCCTCTGCAAAGGATATAGAGATAAAAATAGCTCAAGGAGCGAAGCCCGGAGAAGGCGGACAGCTCCCTGGTAAAAAGGTCAACGAATACATAGCGAGGCTCAGGTATGCACAACCCGGAGTGACCTTAATCTCTCCACCTCCCCATCACGATATATACTCCATAGAAGACCTCGCCCAGCTCATAAACGACCTAAAAGAGTCCAACCCTCAGGCAAAGGTGTGCGTCAAACTTGTGGCGGAGACCGGTGTGGGAACTGTTGCTGCAGGCGTGGCAAAAGCCTATGCGGATATAATTCAAGTCAGTGGTGCAGAAGGTGGCACGGGTGCAAGCCCATACTCCTCTATAAAGAACGCAGGAAACTACTGGGAAATAGGTCTTTCTGAAACCCAAAAGGTGCTTATGGAAAATGGTCTAAGGGATAAGGTAAGGCTTAGGGTGGATGGTGGTATGAGAACTGGTAAGGACGTGATAATATCTGCACTTCTTGGTGCTGAAGAGTTTGGCTTTGGCACTGCGGCTATGATAGCGGAAGGTTGTGTTATGGCAAGGCTTTGCCACACTAATCAATGTCCCACTGGCGTAGCCACCCAAGACCCCAAATACAGAGAGAAGTTCAAGGGTAAAGTGGAAAACGTTATGGCATACTTTAGAGCGGTAGCTCAAGAGGTAAGAGAAATTCTTTCTCAGATGGGTGTGAGGTCTCTTGATGAGATAATAGGAAGGAGAGACCTGCTTGAGGTCAAAACCTACGACCATATACCCGGCTCAAAGAGGGTAAAACTTGAAGAGTTCTTGAAAGAAGGCTATCCAAAGGACAAGCCTTTGAGATGTTTGCAGGAAAGAAACGACAATCCAAGAAGGAGCGAGCTGGCAAGAAGGCTTGAAGAGGAGGTCCTGCCATACATAGAAAAGGGAGAGAGGTTTTATGGAGAATACACCATAAGGAACGTAGACAGGAGCGTCCCAACAAGACTGGCTTACCATATTGCGGTCAGATACAGGGACGAAGGTCTTCCAGAGGATACCATACAGTTAGTCTTTAGAGGCACAGCAGGGCAGAGCTTTGGTGCTTTTAATCACAAGGGCATGTCTCTTACCCTTATCGGTGATGCCAACGACTATGTGGGTAAGGGTATGCACGGTGGAAGGATAGTGATAAAGCCGGAGGGTATAGAGGATACGCATAAGCATGTGATAATGGGTAATACCTGCCTATATGGAGCAACGGGCGGAGAGCTATTTGCAAGCGGAAGGGCAGGAGAGCGTTTTGCGGTAAGAAACAGCGGTGCTATAGCGGTAATAGAAGGTGCAGGTATGCATTGCTGTGAATATATGACAGGTGGTGTGGTGGTAGTGCTTGGCAATGTGGGAGTAAACTTTGGAGCAGGTATGACCGGTGGCTACGCCTACGTATTGGACGAAAACATCCAAGAAAAAATAAACACATCCTATGTATTTGCAAGAAACCTTACAGAGCAAGAAAGTGAAGAGCTCAGAAACCTCATAGAAAGGCACTACCAATACACGGAAAGCCCTTGGGCAAAGCACATTCTTGAAAACTGGGAAGAGTTCTCAGAAAGGTTCAGAAAGGTAGTCCCCCTTGAGCAGTGCAAGAGAGACCCTTATGGAACTTCTGACCAGTGTGAGGTGGAGCTGAAAAAATAAGCTGTTAAAATAAGCCTGTGGCTAAAAGGCTCAGGCTCTTTTCCTTTGCTCTATACGATGCTGGAGAGACCATATTAGGTGCCTTGGTCTTTTCTACCCTTTATCCCCTTTACATAACAAAGCACATAGATGTTAAAACCTATTCCCTTTTCTACGGCTTTGCCTTTTTTCTCTCTTTTGTTATAGCACTGCAACTTGGCAGGCTCGCAGACAAAAAAGGCTGGAGAAAGAGATTTTTCACTATCTTTAGCCTTTCTATCCCTACCCTGTGTCTTATGCTTTTTGCTTCCTTTGAAAAGCCCTTGCTTAATTTTCTCCTTTATCTTGTTTTGGCGATTTTTCACCAGCAAGCCCTTGTTTTTTATAACTCTCTCCTTAAGTCCTTTGAGACAAAGGGTTTTGCCTCTGGTTTTGGTGTTGCTCTGGGTTATGTAGGGTCTGCGACCGCCCTTATATTTCTTGCTCCAAGTCTTAGCCTGCCTATGGCTTTTCTGTGGGTTGCTTTTATATTTCTCTCCCTTTCTCTTCCTTCCCTCCTAAGCCTTTCAGAGCCTGCAGGCACTCAAGAGATAAAGCTCCTTGAGCTTATAAAAGACAAAGGCTTTATCCTTACTATGGCTTCCATGCTCTTTCTTATGGAGCTTGCCCATACTATGATAGCCATGATGGGTGTGTATTTAAGAGAGGTCTACGGGCTTCCACAGGAAGACATATACAAAACCATTGGCTTTTCAGCACTCGGTGGAGTTTTTGGGGGTCTACTTTTTGGAAGGTTGACGGACAAGCTCTCAGCCAAAAGGCTTTTTCCTATTGGCTTTCTTCTGTGGAGTGCCTTTCTGCTCGCTCTTTACATAACGCCCAAAGAACTTCTTTTGCCTCTTGGGTTTTTTGCAGGTCTTTCCTTGGCACATCTTTGGACCACTTCAAGGGTATTTATAATTGAGAGGTTTCCAGGAGCACATGTGGCAGTGAGGTTTTCCTTCTATTCTCTAAGCGAAAGGATAGCCTCAAGCCTTGGTCTTGTGCTGTGGTCTTTTTTCTTACTCATAACGGGAGAGGACTACAGACTGTCAGCTTTGTTTATGCTCCTGTTTCCGGCTATTGGTTTTGTGCTATACCTTTTCTCAAACAGGTTCTTTGAGATAAATAGGCTCTAAAAGCATAGGCTCATCGCCCACATAACCTTCAGAAAGTCTCCTATAAGCCCAGAGACCACCATATAGAGAAAAGGGAAAATACTCAAGTTGTATATCTCCAATAGACTGGACCGCAAGACCCACAAGAGGAACTTCTGGCTTTTTATCTAAGGTAAATATCTCACTTACCTTTGAACCCTCACACCTTCTACAAAAAACATTACTGCTAACTTTCAAAGCAACCACTTTTTCCTCTGGAGCTTTCACAAAAAGACATAGCATCATAAGGTTTTCATAACCAACGATGGGTTTCTTCTCTATGTAAGCCAAAGTCTTCATAAAGGTTATACCTATCCTAAGGGAAGTGAGATAGCCCACTCCTAAGGAAACCGCAAAGGCATCCACATTCTCTGGCTCTATTCTAAGTTCTTTCAAAAGGCTTGGCAGATGCTGAAGGGTCTTTTTATTGTCATCCACAAGATGGTGCAAGACCACCTTACCATCCTCTATAAGAGTGAGGTTTACAAAGGAAAAGGAAGTGTCCAAAGAAAGTAGCCTCATTTATACTATCATACATGATGCTTTTTGATATGGAAAAGCCTCAAGGTTTTGACCCTTATGAGGTGCTTACGAAATTAGTTATCCCAAGACCTATAGCCTGGGTTTCCACAGTTAGCCCCGAAGGCACTCCAAACCTTGCACCTTTTAGCTTTTACAATGCGGTGTGTGATGAGCCACCTGTGGTGCTAATATCCATAAGCAAAGGAAAAGACAGCAAGAGAAAAGACACTGCAAGAAATATCCTTGCCACGAGGGAGTTTGTTATAAACTTTGTCTCTGAGGATTTGCTAAGGGAAGTGGAGCTAAGCTCAATAGCCTTCCCTCCAGAGGTGAGCGAGTTTGAGGTCTGCAGGCTACGAGAGGAAAAAGCCTACAAGGTAAAAGCTCCAAGGGTAGCAAAGGCACGAGCATGGCTTGAGTGCAAGCTACTTAAACATGAAGAGCTCTTTGACTATGACCTTATCTTTGGACAGGTGGTTTTTGCAGGTGCGGAAAGCCTTGAAGTGGACTCTCTAAAGCCTGTTGGCAGGCTTTCTGGAAGGTTCTGCAAAATCATTGAGATAAATCAAAGCTCAAACCAAACCTGAGGTTAAAATATTTCACATGGCTAAGGTAAAAGTTAACAAAAAAGTGCTTGATATACCGGTGGGTGAAAGGTTTGGAGACTATCACCATGAGATAGAAAAGGCGGGTGTGGAGTTTGGATGCACCGACGGTCAATGTGGTGTGTGTGTTTGCACCGTTTTGAAAGGGCTTGAGTGCCTTGCGGAACCTTCAGAGCAGGAAGAGGAAACCCTCTGGAGGATAGGAGAATACGAAGAGACTCGCAGGCTCACCTGTCAGCTGGTCATAGAAAAAGAAGGCTGTGAAATAGAGTTAGAAACCGACTAACAGGTGCACTCCTTTACGCCCAGCTTTCTGTAGAGAGAAACCACCGGACACCAGCCTGTAAAGGCGGACTGAAGCTGGTTTATAGCCATAAACGCTATAAAGGCTTTCCAGAACCAGTGGATGTCCGCAGGGAGTATAGCAATTAGAAACACAAGCAAAAGCACTCCACCAGAAGTAGCCCTCAAAGCTCTATCCATAGTCATGTTTTTACCTCCTTACTTAAGTTTATAAGAATATTCTAATAAAGTTTTGCACTTTGTCAAGGCTACGGTGAGCTTTTGTGAGATAATTTTTATATGCACCAAATATTGGAAAAGGTAAGGCTCTCAGAAGACGCATGTCTTTTAAAGGTTCATGCAGTCCATGTGTCTAAGGCAGAGCCAGGGCAGTTTGTGATGGTTCAACATACAAAGCTATCGGAGTTAGTCCCTCTTGCCATACTTGAGACCTTTCAAGAGGGCTTTTCTTGTCTTGTAAAGGCGGTGGGTAGGTCCACCCTTGAGATATTGGAAGAGGCAAAGAGTTTTCAGTATGTGGCAGGACCTCTTGGCAAACCCTTTTCAGTAGAGAAATACGGAAAGGTGTCTTTTTATGCCTACTCTTGGGGTATTGCACCTATTTTAAACGTGGCGAAGGCTCTAAAATCTGCAGGCAACAGACTTTTCCTTCAGGTAGTATCTGAAGAGTTTTATCTAAGGGATAGGTGTGAAGCGCTTTTTGACGAGGTAAGACACTCCGAGGATATAATGACCTTCAACGCAGACCTTGTAGTATCCGCAGGGAGCAATAGGCTTTCATACCAACTTACCCAGCTCTTTCCTCAAACACCTATCATAAGCATGGTTAACACCCATATGCTTGATGCGGTGGGTCTTTGTCTTGTGTGTAGAGTTTTGGTAGATGGTAAATACGCCCTTGCCTGCAGTGATGGTCCTTGGTTTGACGCCCACAGGGTTGACTGGGAAAACCTCATGGCAAGGGAAGAGAGCTACAAGGAGCAGGAAAGAGTAGCCTTTGAAGAATACCTAAAGACACTCAAAAGGAAAAGGGCAAATTCTGTAAGCCTTTAAGGGTAGAAAACTGTAGAATCTTTCTTCTGTTGACGCTTCGGTTTTTGTCAAAAGTGCTAGCACCTAGAGGGGACTGTTTCAAAATTTGTGTAAATTCTGCCATACTTCATAACATACCCTCAAAGAGAATTATTAGCTGGGACTATATCCTCTTGCCCATTCAACTCCTAACACCTTACAATGGCTTGAGGCATAAGTTCTTTGAGTAGCCCACTGAACTCCCTGCGGTATTGCTCTACTTTCTCCTTGCTTGGCTGTTTCATGTTAATGCCTCCTTACTTTATTTTTACACAATGGATGAAACACTCCCCACCTAAAGAAAAGAGGTAAGGGCGTAATTGAAACAAACCTATGCACTCTCCCAGAGTTGGGAATTATAATCTTTTAACATGCAGGAACAATACGATAAGTTTAGGGAGTGTATTGAGGAGCTTGAAAAGTATAAGAAGGAGCTGGAGAATAAAAAGTTTGAGCTAGATTACGCACATGAGAAGCTATACAGACTTGAAACAGAAAAAAGCTCCCTCAAAGAAAGGGTTGAGAAACTAACAGAGCACATAGAAAATGTAGAACAGGCTTCAAAAAGCAAAGACCAGATAATATACGCCCTCTCACAGGAAGTAAATAGCTACAGAAGGCTACTTATAGTTCTTGTAGTGCTTATCATATTGCTACTACTAATTATAGTTTACCTATCTCTTCAATGAAAAAACTTATTGTAATACCCGCAAGACTTAGCTCCACAAGGCTAAAGGAAAAGCCTCTCGTTTCCATACTTGGCAAGCCGTTGATAAGATGGGTAGTGGAAGGTTGTCTAAGGACTAAGGAGAGAATAATCTTGGCTACAGACAGCGAAAGGATTTATGAAGTGGTAAAAGACCTTCCTGTGGAGGTAAAGTTTACGCCCTCTGACCTGCCATCTGGAAGCGACAGGGTTGCCTATGTGATAAGAGATGAGAAGGTAGACTGCGTAATTAACTATCAAGGTGATGAGCCCTTTGTATACGAAGAAGACATCCAGAGACTTTTCCACGCCCTTGAGGACCACCCTGTGGCTACCCTTGCCATAAAGGACCCATATGCCTACGCAGACCCAAACTCGGTAAAGGTAGTCCTGCGTCAAGACCACACCGCCCTATACTTCTCAAGGTCTTCCATACCATACATGAAAACCTCCTCAGACCTTTATCCGCTAAAGCATGTAGGCATTTACGCTTACAGAAAGCAAACCCTTTTGGAGTTTACCACCTTGCAGAAAAGCACACTGGAAAACTTAGAAAACCTTGAACAGCTCCGCCTTTTAGAGGCAGGCTACAGCATAAAGGTAATCCTCACCAAAAACTACTATCACGGAGTAGACACAGAAGAGGATATAAGGCTCGTAGAAAGAGAGCTCTCCGCAAGGCTTTTTACAAACTCATAATTTAGCTTATGTCCGCCAAGATAGGAAAAAACCTTGCCCTTTAGCCTAAAGCCCAGTAAGCTAAGGTCTCCGATAAGGTCCAAGAGTTTATGCCTTATAGGCTCGTCCTTTGACCTCATGCCCTCTGGGTTGTAGACAAAACCATCACCTATAACCACTGCGTTCTTTAGACTTCCACCCTTTGCAAGCCCATTCTGGAGCAAAAGCTCCACATCCCTATCGTAGCAAAAAGTCCTTGCAAAGACCACCTCTTTTGCATTTCCACAGTATTGAGCGATACCTTCCTCAAGGATACCCTTTACATAGCCTCTGTATGACGCACAAAAACCTTCATAGGGTTTTGCCTGTATATATCCCTTACAGTTTCTCACCTCAAAAGGCTCTTTTATCTCCAAAAACCTCGCCTTTCCCTCAAACTCAAGGGTTAAGTTTTTCAAGGTTTTATAAAAGTAATAACCGCTCCCGTCAAGTATAGGGACTTCATATCCTTTTATGAACTCAATTGTGAGGTTGTCCACACTCAGCATATAAAGAACCGCAAGAAGATGCTCTACCGTGCTAACCTTTACACCATCCTTTCCAAGCACAGTGGCGTGGTCTGTGCCTTGCACATATCTGTAATTGGCGGGTATGTATGTCCCTTTTACAAGAAACCTTATGCCCGTGTTTTCGCCCTCTGGACGGAGAACTATCCTTGAGACCTCACCGCTATGTATACCAATACCCTCAAACTCTACATCCTTCAAAATAGTTTTCTGGTTCATGTCCACATATTTATGCAAAATTTATGCCAAACCTCTTAGGAGCTCCACCACCCTTTCAATAGAAGGCTTTTCAGGCACAAGGCACTTTAGCTCCACCTCCCTCTCGAAGAAATCCTTTGTAGTTTTGCCAATGCACACCACTTTTATAGGCTCTAAAAGGCTTATGGCTTCTTCCTTTTGCAAGTTTGCAAGGAGACCCTTGACCGCAGAAGGGCTTGCGAAAACTACAGCGTCCGCAGTGGAGAGCTTGTTAATGAGCTCTTCCTTTTGGTATAGCTTTGGCTTTATGGTGTATACATCCAAAGCATGCACCTCAAAACCAAGAGCCTTTAAACCTTCCATTACTTCATCTCTTCCTATGGCAGACCTTGGCACAAGCACCTTTCCCTTAAGACCCCTAAATATTTTCAAAAGCTCTTTCCCATAGTAGTTCTCTGGCATAGCCCAGACCTTGTAGCCGTGTTCTTCTACCGCCTTTTTAGTCTTTTCACCTATTGCCACAATCTTCTCTTCTTTAAGCCTACACTTAGAAAGAAATACCTTTACCGCCCTCGGACTCTGAAAGACTACAAAGTCAAAGCTCCCCTCTGGAGGCTCAAAGTCAAGAAGCTCTTCTTCAATAAGAGGCAATTCCAGGACTTTAAAGCCAGCCTTTTCAAAGATAGGTTTGTCCCTTTGTATATCTTCTTTACTTCTGGTGAGGGCTATCCTTTTTAGCATGGACGAATATAATTTAACTCCATGTCCTCCTACAAAGACCTTCTTGGAAAGATTGACATTGTGGATGTCATATCCTCTTACATGGAGCTAAAAAGGGTAGGCAATAACTACACCGCAAGGTGTCCTTTTCATCCTGACGATACGCCTTCCTTTTATGTATCTCCTTCAAAGGGTATCTTTAAGTGCTTCGGTTGTGGTGTGGGGGGCGATGCGGTTAAGTTCGTGAGTTTGTATGAAAACATAGACTACTGGGAAGCCCTTGAGAAATTAGCAAAGAGGTATGGTATAAAGGTAAACCTTAAAAGAAAGGAAAAGGACAGCCAACTTCTTCTGGCTCTACAAAGAGTTGCGGAGTTTTATCATGAGGAACTGAAAAACAGCAAAGTAGCTATCCAATACTTACAAAGCAGAGGTATAAACTCAAAGACCATAAGCAAATTCCAGCTTGGCTTTGCAGGGAATACAGAAAAGATGATAAGGCTACTTAAAGAAGAGGGTCTTCTTGAAGTTTATGAAAAAAGCTCAAATCTCATAAAAATTGACGAAAACATATACAAAGACCTTTTCAGAAACAGGCTAATAATTCCTATAAGGGATATAAAGGGTAATGTAATAGCTTTTGGAGGCAGAAGTCTTGATGGAAATCATCCTAAGTATGTGAACTCTCCAGAGTCCGAGGTTTTCAAAAAAAGGTCAACCCTCTTTGGTCTTTTTGAAGCAAAGGAATACATAAAAGAGTCCCAGCAGGTAGTTATAGTAGAAGGCTACTTTGACCTTATGAGCCTTTGGCAAGAGGGTATAAGGAATTGCACAGCACCTCTTGGCACAGCACTTACAGAAGACCACGCTCATATGCTCTCTAATATGGCAAAGACCGCAATACTCCTCTACGATGGAGACCAAGCAGGCAAGAGGGCAGTAAGGTCTTCTGTCCCACATCTTCTAAAGGCTAAGATGGAAGTGAGGGTTGTATACCTTCCAGAAGGAGAAGACCCAGACTCCTTTGTAAAGAAAGAGCCAAAGCTACTGAGAGAAATGCTAAGCTCATCCTTGCCTGTGGAAGAGTTTTTGCTGGAGGAGATAAAGAAGGGAGACAAGCAAGCCTTTGATGACCTTCTCTACTTTTGTGGTTTTATACCAGATGGTGTTAAGAGGTTTGAGCTCCTCAAAGAGATTTCAAGGATAACTGGTCTTCCTATTACGAGCCTTCAGGATAGGATTCCCAAGATGGAAGTTAAAGGAGAAAGGGAAAAGGTAGAGCTTAGTTACCACGAGGCGGTTTTTCTCGCTGGGTTGTATAGGTTTGGCTTTGAAGGAATAGAGCTTGACCACCTTAGACTTTCTCCTCAGGCTATGGAGCTTGTTGAGGCACTTCAAAAGGGTGAATACCACCTTCTGCCAGGCTACATAAAGAACTTTAAAGCCTACGACCTTGAGAGGGCTTTTCAAGAAAGCCTTAGGGTGCTTAGCACTTTTGAGGATAGTCTGACCCTGAGCTTTGAAGAGCTTAGAAAAATAAGCAAAGAACAACCACGAAAGCTAAGGCTCAGAAGGTGATATATTTTATATCATGGAAAAGGTTTTCATTTATGACACTACCCTAAGAGATGGCTCCCAAGCTGAGGGTGTAAACTTCTCCCTTGAGGATAAACTGCGTATATTCCAGAAGCTGGATGAGTTTGGTATAGACTACATAGAGTGTGGATGGCCTGGTGCAAACCCCAAGGATACCATACTCTTTGAAAGGCTTAGAAAATACAAGCCTCAGTATGCAAAGGTGGTGGCTTTTGGCTCTACCAGAAGACCTACAAAGAAAGCAGAGGAAGACCCGCAGTTGGAAAACCTTATAAAGTCTGGTGCAAAGGTTATAACCATCTTTGGCAAAAGCTGGGATTTTCACGTAACGGAGGCATTAAAGACTACCCTTGAAGAGAACCTTTCCATGGTCTACGACTCTATAAGATTTCTCAAAGACCATGTGGAAGAGGTCATCTTTGATGCGGAGCACTTCTTTGACGGATACAAACATAACCCAGAGTATGCCCTTGAGGTTCTAAGGTCTGCCCTTGAAGGAGGTGCGGACTGGATTGTGTTATGTGATACCAACGGAGGCTCTCTGCCTCACGAAGTTTACGAGATAACCAAAAAGGTAAAGGAAGCCTTCCCCACAGCCAAGATAGGCATACACGCCCACAATGATTCTGAGACCGCAGTTGCTAACTCCCTTATGGCAGTTTTGGCAGGTGCAAGGCAGGTGCATGGCACTATAAACGGCATTGGAGAAAGGACAGGCAACGCAAACCTCTGTTCTATAATTCCAAACCTCCAGCTAAAGATAGGTTTTCTTGCGGTGCAGGAAGAGAGCTTAAGGAAGCTCACGGAGCTTAGCAACTTCATCTCTGAAATATCCAACATGCCCCTTCCAAAGAATATGCCTTATGTGGGTGAAAGTGCCTTTGCCCACAAGGCAGGAGTGCATGCCTCTGCGGTTCTCAAACATGCAAGCACTTACGAGCACATAGACCCAGCTCTTGTAGGAAACAGGAGAAAGGTTACAGTATCAGACCTGTCTGGTAAGAGCAATATCCTATACAAACTTAGGGAGATGGGTATTGAAGTAGAAGAGAGGTCTCCCGAGCTTTTAAAACTCGTTGAAAAGATAAAGGAACTTGAAAAGGAGGGATACCACTTTGAAGCGGCGGAGGCTTCCTTTGAGCTTTTATGTAAAAGGCACTTTGGTCTCGTTAGAGACTACTTTAACCTTGATGCTTATAGAGTTCTAATAGCTAAGAGAAGCACTGACAACTTACCAGTGTCCGAAGCGACTGTCAGGCTTTTTATAGAAGACATAAAACAGCATACCGCAGCACTGGGTAATGGACCAGTAAGTGCCCTTGATAGAGCCCTTAGAAAAGCCCTTGAGGAGTTCTATCCTAACCTTAAGGAGGTTCAGCTTATAGACTATAAGGTGAGAATAGTAAACGAACCAGAAGGCACTTCCGCAAAGGTTAGAGTCCTTATTGAGTCTACAGATGGGAAGAGGAAATGGGGGACTGTAGGTGTCTCAGAAAACATAATAGAAGCCTCATGGATAGCTCTTACAGACAGCCTTGTTTACAAACTTCACAAGGATGAAGAGGAGGGTATAATTTAGAGTTATGAGAAAGTGGCTGTTTCTAATACCCTTCTTGCTCTCTATGGCAGAGCCAGTCAAAGACAGCAAGCTAAGGGTGGAGCTCGAAGACAAGGATGGCTTAAAACACAGTCTTAGGGATCTTACATGCAATGGCAGGAGCTACCTGAGGCTTAAAGAAGGAAAGGTAGAATACGTTGTGAACTTTTCAAGCCTTAAGTCTATTGAGGTTATTAATCAAGAAGGACAGCAGTTGAAGGTTCGGCTCTACCTTAAGGACGGTCCGTCAAGAGACTATCTTATACCAGCAAACACATACTGCAAAGGGAACTCTCAAACGGGTGAGGCAGGCTTTTATCTAAGAGATGTTAAGACTATATTTATTATGACGGAGGAAAAGTAAAAATGAAAAGGTTTAAGCTACTTGGTTTGTTTTTTGCAACCTTTGCAGTGGGCTTTTTGCTGGGGAGTGCGGGTGCATCTCAGGGTGATAGGCAGGAAGACGAATATAGATACTTTAGAATGTTTGCGGATGTGTTTCGCACCGTTAAGGAAAATTACGTAGGCGAGTCCAACACAAGGGAGCTCATTTACGGAGCTCTAAACGGGATGCTCAAATCTCTTGACCCCTTTTCTACCTTCTTTAATCCTGAACAGTATAAAGAGTTCAGGCAAGAAACAGAGGGAGAGTTTGGTGGCGTAGGTATAGAGATAGGTATGGACAAGGGAAGACCTATAGTCATATCACCCATAGAAGGCACACCCGCTTACAGGGCAGGTATAAGGTCTGGTGACACGATAATTGAAATAGACGGTGAAGATACCTCTAATATGAACCTAATGGACGTGGTAAGGAAGATAAGGGGCAAGCCGGGAACCAAAGTAGTCTTAACAATAATGAGAAGGGGTGCAGATAAACCCATAAAGGTTGAGTTAGAAAGGGCGGTTATAAAGGTGGAAAGCGTTAAATGGACAAAAGTGGAAGAAGTGGGATATATAAGGCTCTCTCAGTTTACAGAGGGTGCAGGTAGGGATGTGGAAAAAGCGGTAAGGAATCTTATGTCTCAGGGTGTAAAAGGAATAGTACTTGACCTCAGAAACGACCCTGGTGGACTTTTAACAGAAGCTATAAATGTATCTGAGGTCTTTTTAAAGGAAGGTAAGCTCGTGGTTTATACGAAGACAAAAAACGGCGAGGTAACGAGATACTTCTCAAGGAAAAAGCCTATGCTTCCAGAAAATGTTCCTCTCGTTGTTCTTATAAACAAGGGTTCAGCCAGTGCATCGGAGATAGTTGCAGGTGCACTGCAAGACCACAAGAGGGCTATACTTGTGGGTGAAAAGAGCTTTGGAAAAGCGTCCGTGCAAAACATAATACCTCTTGAAGATGGCTCAGCGATAAAGCTAACTGTAGCCCACTACTACACACCCTTAGGAAGGCTAATAGACAAAAAGGGCATACAGCCAGATGTGGAGGTTAAAGTCTCGGAAGAACAAGAAGAAAAGCTCCAAGAGACCATAAGGCAAAAAAGGCTTCATGGTGCAACCGGTGTGATACTTGAGCCAGACCTTGACCCACAGCTAAGGAAGGCTATAGAGATAATCAAATCTAGTCCTAAGGGTTATGCACACACTGGCGGTTGAAACCTCCTGCGATGAGACCGCACTTTGTATATACTCTGACAAAGAAGGAGTAGTAGGAGACATAATACTCTCTCAAGCAAAGGTGCATTTCCCATATGGTGGGGTAGTGCCAGAACTTTCTGCAAGGGAACACACAAGAAACCTTCTACCTCTTTTGGACAGACTTCTAAAAGAGACAGGCTTTGACCTAAAGAAGATAGACTTTATCTCCTTTACTCTTACACCTGGGCTTATCCTCTCTTTGGTGGTGGGTGTGAGCTTTGCCAAGGCTTTGGCTTATGCCTTAAAGAAACCCCTTGTTCCAGTCCACCATCTGGAAGGGCATATATACTCTGTTTTTCTTGAAAAGCCAGTAAGCTATCCCTTTCTTGCTCTCATAGTTTCTGGAGGTCATACAGACCTATACCTTGTGGAAGACTTTGGCAGATACCTCTTTCTTGGTGGAACTCTTGACGATGCGGTGGGAGAAAGCTACGACAAGGTGGCAAAGCTCATGGGACTTGGATATCCGGGTGGCCCCATAATTGACAAGCTTGCCAAGGAGGGTAAACCCCTCTATAACCTCCCAAGACCTATGATAGAAGAGGATACTCTTAATATGTCCTTTAGTGGTTTAAAGACTGCGGTCAGAAGGCTCGTAGAGACTCAGGAGTATTCAAAGGAAGACCTCTCTGCTTCTTTTCAAAAGGCTGTGATGGACATTTTGGAGAGAAAGGCACTTTTGGCGATGGAGAAAACTAGTGTAAGAAGGCTCGTGATAGTGGGTGGCGTGTCTGCAAATTCAGAGCTAAGAAGACGCTTTTCAGAACTTTCAGAAAGGTTTGGCTTTGAGCTCCATATACCTCATCCGAGGCTTTCTACCGATAACGCTCAGATGATAGCCTATGCGGGGATGGAAAGGTTTAAAAGGGGCATAACCGCACCAGAGAATATTAATCCAGAGCCTAATGTGCCTTTGGAGGTTTTTGGAAAGACTTGGAGTTGAATGATGGTATAATCAATATGAATCACAAAATGGTAAGAGAAGGGCGAATACGAGAAATATATAACGTTGCTTTGCAAGTGATAAAAGACTTTGAGAGTGGGATAAGGTATTCTGAATTAAAAAGAGAAATATCAAAGAGACTACCAGAAGCTAACCCTAAAACCATAGAAAACGCATTGCACAGGCTTAGACAGGGAATACAAAAAGGTGTAGAGAAAAGAGTATCTATGCCAGAGAAGGGACTGTATGTGTGGAATGCCAAACAAACGAGAAGTAAGCAAATCGTATATACACCTAAAAATAGAGAGGAGGACTTTTACCAGCCTTTTGCTAATTATCTGGTAGAAGAGCTAAGTGAATGCACGAAGGCTGTGCCTCTTGGAGGAAACATCTTTCAAGACAAGTGGGGGACGCCTGACGTGATTGGTGTGTATAGGTTTTCTGATATTGACCCTATAAAGCCACCTCCTGAGCTTATAACCGCAGAAATTAAAATTGCAATTGACACTGCCTCTCTTATAACAGCATTCGGTCAGGCTTGTAGCTATAAGCTCTTTAGCCACAAGGTGTACGTGGCTATCCCAGAGCAAGCGGGGCAGGAAGTCATAAATAGGCTTGAATCGCTCTGTATTCTATTTGGAATAGGTCTTATACTTTTCAATTTTGATAATCCAGAAGACCCACAGTTTCAAATAAGAACCAGAGCTCAAAAAAGTGAACCAGACTACTACTATTTGAACCAATACCTGAGGAAGCTACCAGAAGATAAAAAAAGGGAACTTTTCGGATGAGCTTAAACGAACCTCTCCACCTTATACCCCCTCATAAACTCCTCTCCACTCATAACCTTTCCCTTTGGAGATACAAGCTCAAGCACCTCAACCGCACCCTTTCCACAGGCAACTAAGAGTTTTTTCCTATCAAGAACCTCTCCCGGGTTTCCTTGAGCTTCCACGGTTTTGACCCTAAGGACTTTAATCCTTTCTCCTTTTTCTGTCAATGTATAGCAGTCTGGGTATAAGCCTCTTATTCTGTCTCTTACGCTTTCTGCATCCGCTTTCCAGCATATTCTTAGCTCTTCCTTTTGCACTGGTGGTGCATAAAGTGCCTTGCTGTGGTCTTGTGGTATGGGTTTTATATTGCCCTTAAACCATTCCCTTAAGGTCCTTACCAAAAGGCTTGCTCCCTTTTGAGAGAGCCTTTCTGAAAGGGTCTTTAGGTTGTCCTCTAAGTGGATGGGTTCTTCTTCCTGAGAGAGGATGTCTCCTGTGTCCATCCCCTCATCCATAAGCATGACTGTGTTTCCTGTTATCTTTTCCCCTGACATGATAGCTCTTTGAATGGGTGCAGAGCCTCTATAGGCTGGAAGTAGGCTTGCGTGCAGGTTTATACAGCCATAGGTTGGGTGGTTTATGACTTCTGGAGGGAGTATTTTGCCATAAGCGACCACCACTATACAGTCTGGCTTTAGCCTTTCCACTATGGGCATTATTTGACTTTTCTTCTCTGGCTGAAAAACCTCTATGCCAAGCTCTTGGGCAAGCACTTTTGTAGGTGGTGGCGTGAGCTTTTGACCTCTGCCTGCAGGTTTGTCTGGTTGGCAAACCACTCCCAAAAGTTCAAACTCCCGGTGCAGAGCTTTTAAGGATGGCAAGGCAAACTCGGGAGTGCCAAAGAAAAGTATTTTCATGACCTTATATATTCTAAAGCCACGTCATCGCCAAAGGTTTTTACATACCTAAGTTTTAGCCTTGGTGCGTTTCTCAAAAGTTCCACCCCTATATCTCCTATCCTTTTACCCTCTCCTATGAGAATGGGACCCCCAAAAACCCAAAGGCGGTCAAAAAGACCCTCTTTTATAAAAGAGGTCAAGGTAATAGCACCACCCTCTACAAGAAGATGCATCACCTCTAAAAAGTAAAGCTCTCTCAAAACCTCCCTCAGGTCCAGGCTTTTGTCTTTGGCTGGTGCAAGGGTAACTTTGACCCCCTTGTCTTCAAGTCTTTTGACCTTCTCCTTGTTCTCGCTTGTGGTAAATACAAGAGTTTGAGCGGAGTGGTCTTCCACAAGGTGGCACTCCTCTGGAATTTTCAGCTGTGGGTCAAGCACTATTCTTATGGGCTGTCTTTCCCACTCAAAGGCTCTTATGGTAAGTCTTGGGTTGTCCCTCAAGAGGGTGTTTATACCCACAAGCACTGCGGTTGCCTCTGCCCTAAGGCGGTGTGCAAAGTTTCTTGCCTGCTGTGAGGTTATCCATTGGCTTTCTCCAGTCTTTAGTGCCAAAGACCCATCTATGCTCTGAGCCCACTTCAAGGTTATGTAGGGTCTTTTCTGGGTGATATAAACAAAGAAGTCCTCGTTGAGCCTTTTGGCTTCCTCTTCAAGAAGCCCCACCTCCACCTCTATGCCCGCTTTCCTTAACCTTTCCACACCCTTTCCAGATACAAGTGGGTTTGGGTCAAGGGTGGCAATCACCACCCTTTTTAACCCTGCCCTTATAATGGCGTCCGTGCAAGGTGGAGTCCTGCCGTAATGGGTGCAAGGCTCAAGGGTCACGTAGAGGGTTGCCCCCTTTGCCTTCTCCCCTGCCCTTTCAAGAGCGACCACCTCCGCATGAGGCATGCCAGCCCTTTCATGATAACCCTCTCCCACCACCTGTCCATCTTTTACTATTACACAGCCCACAGTAGGGTTAGGATGCGTAAGACCCTTACGCAAATATGCAAGTTCTAAAGCCCTTTTCATAAACCTGAGGTCTTCCATCAATCAAATATATCAAATATCTCGCCAAAGATGGACTTTTTCTTCTTTTTGTGCTTGTATTCTTCGTATCTTCTGTAAACTTCGGGATACTCCCTTGTTATTCCCCTTAGCTCCTCCTCAAGAGCACTTTCCGCTCTTTGTATTGTCTGAATTATCTTAGAAAGCTCACCCTTGTCAAGCCATATGCCTCCACAAACAAGGCAAACATCCACCAAAACACCATACTTGTTGACTTCCAAAAGTTCCACATTAACACATCTTGGGCACTTCATCTTTTCTCCTCAAGCTCTTTTATAAACTCAAGCATGTCTATGTAGATTATACCAAAGGCATCCTGAATAGCCCCTCTCCTTGGAAGGTCGCCTACACCTCCCGTTGTTTGCGAGTAAGGAACAGAGGTTGAAAAAACCTTCCTTACCTCACCCACAGTTAAACCAACCTTTAGCTCTAAGTTGTAGGCACTAACCCTTTGTTGAGGAGTAAAGGCTATGGGTGTTTCCTTTAATAATTCTATATATGGCTTTATTTCCTGAGCTCCGTCACCACACCTGAGCCTGTTTCCTGACTCTAACACCGCCCTCTCAAGACCCTTTCTAAAAGCGTAGCTTAGGTAAACCTCCGCATAGGGGTTTTCCACCTCTTTTATGCAAAAGTCCTTTGCAAGGGAAAGGGAAAGGCTCAAAAATAAAAACAGGAATAATCTCATAGCTTATAATATAACCCGTGCTCCTTCTTGTGATACTGTATTCTCTTCTCTGGATAGCCATAGCGGGCTATGACCCAAAGTCTGTGTTTTTTGGAGTTTTGGCGGTAGGCTCTGCCCTGTTTGTGCATATAACCCTTAGGCTATACCCTCCTCGTATAAATCCTATTGCTCTACTTGAGTTTCTTGGGGTGTTCCTTTGGCAAGCCCTTTTGGGTGGGATAGATGTGGCAAGACGCATAGTAAGTCCACAGCTTAGGGTGAACCCCGGCTTTGTGGTTTATAACTTCCAAAGTGAAAAGCTCTGGGTCAAAATACTCTTAGCCTTGACCATAAACCTTACTCCTGGCACTCTTAGTGTGGTGATAGAGGATAAGCAGGTTTTGGTTCATACTCTTGATGTGGAAAGCTACAGCGAGGAGTCTGTAAGACTGCTTGAAAGGCTTTTGGATAGGGTCTTCTCATGAAGGAGTTTATACTCTTTTTGCTCGGACTTAACTTAGCCCTTGGCTTTGTGCGTATCTTTAGAGGACCAAGTGTTGTAGATAGCATGTTGGCTTCCTTGCTCCTTGGCACTGGCGGGACTTCTCTCATACTTGTCCTATATAAGTTTACAGGTCAGGCTTTTCTTTTAAACCTTGCCCTTGGCTTTGCCCTCCTTGCGGGAGTTGTGGGTGTTGCCTTCGCTATAATAATGCTAAGAAATGCTGATTGAGATACTCTCTATAAGCTTCATATTGATAGGTAGTCTTTTTTTGCTTGTAGGAAGTGTGGGGCTTATAAGGCTTAGGGACTCTTACAGCAGGCTTCATGCCTTAACCAAGGCGGATATGCTCGGTTTTGGCTTTGTGGTTTTGGGTGTTATGTTCTCCGTAAGTAGCTTGGGAGAGGCTTTAAAGTTAGTTATAATATGGGTCTTTGTTGTAGTTTACAGTTCCATAGTGGGATACGCCATAGCCAATAGCAAGAGGAAGAGGGATGCTTGACATAATAATAGGACTTTTGATGCTCCTGTCTGCCTTTGCATCACTACACAGCAAGGACCTTTTAAAAAGCGGAGTTTTCTTTGTGGTCTTTGGTTTTATGAGTGGTCTTTTGTGGATTAGGCTTTCCGCACCAGACATAGCCATGGTGGAGATAATACTGGGTTCTGCCATAACAAGCATTCTCATATTCAAGCTGTCAAAGGGTGTAAGGGATGTTGCCATAAAACCTAAATTATGGAGAAGGCTTTGGGCTGGTGCAGGCTCTTTGGTGCTGTTTGTATTTCTCACCTTTTACCTGTTTACAGTAAGAGAGGAAGAGAGGGTAGGTGGTCTTGTTTTTGAAAAACTTAGTCTCAGCGGTGTGGAAAGCCCTGTAACTGCGGTCCTTCTTAACTTTAGAGGATACGACACGCTTTTAGAAGTTGGTGTTATAACCCTTGTGGTAATTGGCATATTAGCCCTTGAGCCAAAGAAAAAAAGCTATGAGTGGAACGACATAGTTGTGTGGAGGTTCTCTAAGATATTCCTGCCCATAATAGCTCTCTTTTCCCTATATATAACCTATCTTGGAGCTTTCTCTGTGGGTGGTGCCTTTCAGGGTGGCTCTCTCTTGGCAGGTGGTCTTGCCTTTTTGAGCCTTTCTGGACAAAAACTGCCAATAAGAGAAAACCCTACCCTTTTCCTCGCCATGCTTAGCCTTGCGGTCTTTGTAGCCTTTGCCTTTGCATACGCCCTCGTAGGCTATGGCTTTCTTACCTACCCCCTTGAGCTTTCAACCTTGTCTATAATGCTTATAGAGATTTCCATATGCCTTTCTACAGGACTGCTACTATACATAGCCATAAGGGGTAGACTATGAAGGAATTGTATTATCTGCTCTCCTTTCTTCTCATAAGCATGAGCACCTACCACTTTATCATCGCCATAAACTTTGTTAAAAGGCTTATTGCGGTCAACATATTAGGCTCTGGTGTTTTTCTCTTTTTTGTGGCAACCGCAAAAAATACTCCCTCTGAAAACCCAGACCCTGTGCCCCATGCTCTTGTGTTAACGGGTATAGTGGTGGCGGTAAGTGCCACAGCCCTTGCTGTTTCCTTACTTTTGCACCTTAGTAAACAAAGAGAGGAAGAGTGATGTTTGGCTTTGACCTTGGCTATCTTGTGGCAGTGCCCCTTATAGGTGCTATCCTTTCTCTCCTATCTCCTATAAGGCTTCTTGTTGCGGTTGTTTTCAGCCTTTTTTCGCTGACTCTTTCCTCGTATGCCTTTTACATAACCTTAAGCATGCATGAACCCATATATCAATGGGTAGGAGGCTGGCCTGCACCACTTGGGATTGGCTTTAAGTTAGATGGAGTCTCGGGCTTTTTCCTTATGATGAGCGGGGTGGTGAGCTTTGCGGTGGGAGTATACTCTCTGGGTTTTTTCAAAGAAGGTTACAAGAGACAAGGAGGGTTTTTCTGGTTTTTCTTCTTTTTCCTATGGACGGGGCTTAATGCCTTTTTCCTCTCTGAAGACCTCTTTAACCTGTATGTTGCCCTTGAGGTGCTTTCGCTTACTGCGGTGGTGCTTGTTGCCCTTCCGGGTTATAGAAAAGCCATAAAGGCTTCTGTGAACTATCTGCTTTTGTCTTTGTTTGCTTCCATGTTCTACCTCTTTGGCGTTGCCATGCTATACACCAATTACGGAACTCTTAGCATGTCCCTACTTGCCCAGAGGCTTGCAGGAACTGAAGAATTTGTATTTGCTCTTTTCCCCCTCATCTTGGCTCTTTCCGTAAAGTCCGCCCTTTTCCCCTTTCACTTCTGGCTTCCACCAGCCCACTCGAGCACAGTAGCACCCGCCAGTGCACTCCTCTCTGCTCTTGTGGTAAAACCACCTGCATATTTGATACTGAGACTTTGGCTTGACGTCTTCCCAGA
Source organism: Aquificaceae bacterium (assembly GCA_037925805.1). Lineage (GTDB taxonomy): Bacteria > Aquificota > Aquificia > Aquificales > Aquificaceae > Pampinifervens. Next base: position 17,068 of record JAXSOH010000002.1, on the reverse strand, counting down.
CAACCTGAGTCTTGAATATATAAGCTGGGTTTTGGGTGGGCTTGGTGCTCTTGCGGTGTTTTTTGGCTCCTATTACGCTATAAGGCAAAGGACCATAAAGATGCTCTTGGCATACTCCACCGTTGCACAGATGGGATACCTTTTCCTTATGGTCCCTATATACTACAAAGCCCAAAGCCTTGAGGTTAAAACTACTGTCCTTCAAGGTTTTGCTCTTCAGGCTCTTTCTCACGCCTTGGCGAAAGCCAGCATGTTCCTATCCTCTGGAAACGCCATATATGTGGCCAGGAGGGATGAGCTTTCTTACATGCCTGGCTTTGCCCATAGTCATCCCTTTACCTTTTTCGCTCTCTTTTTCTCGGGTGCAACCCTTATAGGTCTGCCCCTAAGCGGTGGCTTTGTTGCCAAGTTTTTACTTCTAAAAGCTTCTATACAGACAGGTTTTTTGTTTCAGGGTTTCATATTTCTTCTGGGAAGTCTGCTTGCGGCCATGTATATTTACCCCATCTGGAAGGAGAGCTTCTCTTCTAAGCCAGAAAAACTCTATGACCATCCCATTCCACGTCCTATGGAGCTTTCCGCCTTTATGCTTGGGTTTATAGCCTTTTCTATAGGGCTAATCTCAGGCTTTTTAATAAGAGGAATTACGGGAAGAGACTAACATGGACAAGTTTATGGTGCTTAGTTTACTCTTTAGCTCCTTTGTGGCGAGCCTTGTGATAGCGTTCTTAAAGGAAGAGTGGTATACTCTCAGAACCCTTGTAAACATAGGTGCTGCGGTATACAAGCTCTTCGTAATAGCCTACCTTCTTTTAGCTGTGTATCAGGATAGGGTTTTTGAAATAAGCTACCCTATGGTATCCTTTGTGGACTTTCACCTCAAAATAGACCCCCTTGGGCTTTTGTTTGTGAGCCTGTCTTCCTTCTTGTGGCTTCTCACCACCTTCTACGCAGTTGGTTATCTTGAGGGTTCGCCAAACCGTAGGAGATTCTTCACCTTCTTTAACCTTGCGGTTACTTCTACTATGGGTATTGCTCTCGCAGGTAACCTCTTTACCTTCTTCCTCTTTTATGAACTTCTTACTCTAAGCACCTATCCTCTTGTAGTCCACAGGGGGACAAAAAAAGCTCTAAGTGCAGGTGGTGTTTATCTGCTTTATACCCTTCTTGGTGGAAGCCTTTTCCTTGTATGTGTGGTTATCCTCTATGTCTTAGTAGGTGATGGAAACTTTAGTGTGGGTGGCAACCCTCAATTCAAGGCTTGGGCTATTGAAAACACGCATCTTGCAGGTTTGCTCTTCTATGGTCTTTTCTTTGGAATGGCGGTAAAGGCCGCAGTTTTTCCACTTCATGGTTGGCTCACAAGGGCAATGGTGGCACCAGCTCCAGTAAGTGCACTCTTGCATGCGGTAGCAGTGGTAAAAGCTGGTGCTTTTGGTGTAGTCAGGCTGGTTTACGACCTATATGGTGTGGAAACGGTTCAGTCTTTAAGCCTTTGGCAACCCCTTGCCTACCTTGCGGGCTTTACCATAGCTTTTGGCTCCCTTATGGCTGTCTTTCAAAAGGAGTTAAAAAAGAGGCTCGCCTATTCCACCATAAGTCATATCTCCTATATAATCCTCGGCACGCTAATCCCTGGACCCACTGCCACCATGGGAGCTCTCTTACATTTGGTAAACCATGGCATAATGAAGATAACCCTCTTTATGTGTGTAGGGAACTACTCAGAAGCCTACGGAATACACAGGGTAGAAGAGACAAAGGGTGTAGGCAGGAAGATGCCCCTAACTACTCTTGCCCTTACTCTTGCATCCTTAGGTCTTATAGGACTTCCCTTCACCGCAGGCTATCTAACAAAGGAATACCTACAAAAGGGTGCACAGCTTGCAGAGGCTGAATGGGGGGTCTACTTGCTGTATGCAAGCTCCCTATTGAGTGCTCTCTATCTACTACCTATAGTCTTCAGTGCATGGTTTGGCAGAAAGGAGTTCAAAGAAGAGAGAAAAACAAAGTTTGAAACAGGACTTCTTATGCTCCTTCCACCGCTTATAACAGGACTTTTAACCATACTGATAGGTATATCTACTAACACGCCCATAAATCCCTTAGTTTGGGTAAGGTTAATAGCCAAAAGAGAGTATGGGGAAGTGCCGTAAGATAGGGACTGTTTCAAAATTTGTGTAAATTCTGCCATACTTCATAACATACCCTCAATAAAGTATCCTCTTGCCCATTCAACTCCTAACACCTTACA
>JAXSOH010000002.1:0-14791 GCA_037925805.1 Aquificaceae bacterium | reverse complement strand
GTCTTTGGGTAGCTAACTGAACTCCCTGCGGTATTGTTCTTCTTTCTCCTTGCTTGGCTGTTTCATGTTAACACCTCCTTACTTTATTTTTACACAATGGATGAAACACTCCCGTGAGATATGCTATAATCTATAGCCATGTCTTCCATAGCAAAGGTAAAAGCAAGGGAAGTTTTGGACTCAAGGGGAAATCCTACCGTTGAAGTAGAGGTGGAGCTATCTTCTGGTGCAAAGGGAAGGGCTATAGTGCCAAGCGGTGCATCCACTGGAGAAAAGGAAGCCCTTGAGCTAAGAGACCATGACCCCAAAAGGTATCTTGGGAAGGGCGTCCTAAGAGCGGTGGATAATGTAAATTCTATAATAGCAAAAGAGATAGTGGGGCTTGATGCCAGCAAGCAGTCCCTTATAGACAAAGTGCTTATTGAGCTTGATGGAACGCCTAACAAAAGCAAACTCGGTGCAAACGCCATACTGGGTGTAAGTATGGCGGTAGCGAGAGCTATGGCACAAGAGCTTGGGATGAGCCTTTACAGATACATAGGAAGTCTAAGAGCTAAAAGGCTACCAGTGCCTTTGATGAACGTAATAAACGGTGGAGTTCATGCGGACAACCCCCTTGACATACAGGAATTTATGATAGTTCCCGTGTGCGGAGGGAGGTTTTCAGAAGCTCTAAGGGCGGGAGTGGAAGTCTTTCATCACCTAAAGGCAACTTTAAAGGAAAAGGGATATTCTACCAATGTGGGAGATGAAGGCGGGTTCGCACCCAACCTGAAAAACACAGAGGAAGCCTTAGATATGCTAATGTATGCCATAGAAAAGGCAGGATATAAACCGGGTGAAGATGTGCTTTTGGCTCTTGACTGTGCGTCTTCTGAGTTTTACTACGAGGATGAAGTTTATCATTTTGAGGGTAAAAAACTTAGCTCAGAGGAACTTTGCGGTTTTTACGCTAAACTTTTAGAAAAATATCCGATAGTATCCATAGAGGACCCCATGGCGGAGGACGATATGGAAGGCTGGAGGCTAATAACTAAGGAACTTGGAAATAAAGTTCAGCTTGTGGGAGATGACCTTTTTGTGACAAATCCCGGTATATTCCAGGAAGGTATAAAAGAAGGACTTGCCAATGCCATACTTGTCAAACTGAATCAGGTAGGAACCTTGACAGAAACCCTGCAAACTGTAGAAATGGCTCAAAGAGAAGGATACGGAGCCATAATATCCCACAGGTCTGGTGAAACTGAGGACACTTTTATCGCACATCTGGCTGTAGGAACTTCTGCAGGACAGATTAAAACCGGCTCTGCATCACGCACCGATAGGGTTGCCAAGTACAACGAGCTTTTAAGAATAGAGGAGGAGCTTAACCATGAAGCGGAATTTAGAGGGAAGGGAGAATTCTCAGCTTTTAAAGGCTGAGAGGCTTTTAAAGGTCTTTTTCTCAGTGATACTGCTTTACACTCTTTACAACCTTTTCCTAAGCCAGTATAACATATTTAGGGTCATAGAGCTAAAAAAAGCGAGCCTTGAGCTTAAGGACAAGATTTCCCATCAAAGGTCAGAAAACATTAAAACAGAACAACTCCTTGAGCTTATAAGAGAAAACCCTGAACACTTCAAGGAAAAGTTTGCCCGTGAGTATATGCAATTGCAAAGGGAGGGAGAATATATACTTCTTTTCAGAAATTGATGTTATAATTTAAATGTTATGAGAGGTGTGGGCTTTTTCTTTTCAATCATAGCGTCGGTGTTTGTTGTCTCTTGTGGAGGTATAACTAAGGAAGAATTTGACAAAAGGTTTGGTGAGCTTGAAAATAGGATATCGCAAATTGAAGAGAGGCAGAAAAACTTGGAAGAAAGGAACATCAGGACAGAAGCCAGGGTTGACACACTTTCTGAAAACCTTGCAAGAACTAGGCTTGAAGTTGAGAAGCTCAAAGTTCAGGGGCAAAGCCCAAGTCAAGCTACCAAAATACCAGAGCCAGTAAAGGAAGAACCAAAACCCATAACCAATCCACCAGTGAAAGAAGAACCAAAACCCACAACCAACCCCACAGAGAGTATGCAAGAGCTACCTCAAGCCCAAGATAGCCCCATGCAGGCCACTGAAGATTATCAGAAAGAATACGATGAAGCCCTTAGGTTCTATAACCTCAGACAGCTTAACCAAGCAAGGGACAAGCTCATAGACTTTATAAAAAAGTATCCAAAAACACCCATTACTGATAACGCTTACTTTTGGCTTGGTGTGACTTACAGGGACCTCGGAGAAACCAACAAAGCGGAAGCGGTATGGCTTACCCTCGTTGAAAGATGTAGGAGAAAAGAGATGGTAGACTGCAACAAAGCACCCTCCGCCATGCTTCAGCTTGCAAGGTTTTATGAACAAAAGGGGGAAAGCCAAAAGGTAAAGGAATATTACGAAGCTATATTAAAAGAATATCCACTCTCTGAGGAGGCAGGATTCGCAAGAAAACGGCTCGGAAAGTAATATGAAGATACCAAAACACTTAGCGGTTATAATGGATGGCAATGGTAGATGGGCTAAGGAAAGAAGGCTACCAAGAATAGCAGGACATTATGAAGGGGTAAAGAGGGCAGAAGAACTTTTAGATGCATGCATAGAACTTGGTATAAGGTCATTATCCCTCTTTGCCTTCTCCACAGAAAACTGGAAAAGACCAGAGCATGAAGTAAAAGGTCTGATGAGACTTCTTGAGGGATACCTAAGAGAAAAAAAACAAATGATTCTTGAAAAGGGCATAAGAGCCTCCTTTATAGGGAGGCGAGATAGGCTACCAGAAGGGCTCTTAAGGGAAATGGAAAAGGTTGAAAAGTTGAGACCACCCGTAGAAAAGCTTCATGTTATCCTTGCCATTGATTATGGTGGTAGAGATGAAATAATAAGAACCTTCAGGAAGATTCTTCAAGCAGGGCTTGAACCTACAGAAGAGAACTTCAAGCTATTCTCAGACATGCCTCAAGTGCCAGACCCAGACCTTCTTATAAGAACTGGAGGTGAGAAGAGAATATCCAACTTTCTCCTTTGGCACTTAGCCTACACAGAGCTCTACTTTACAGATACCTATTGGCCAGACTTTAGAAAAGAAGACCTAATAAGGGCCCTTGAGGATTTTTCAAGGAGGGAAAGAAGGTTTGGAGCTCTCATTAAAGAGTAGAGAATCCATAGGAATACTTGTAGGTGGGCTTGCCATAGCTTTGGTTTTGTCTCCTTACCCAATTTTCTACGCAGGTGTGCTTGCACTGTCTTTGTTTATAGGCTATGAGGTTTCAAAAGCCTTAAGCTTTGAACTTTTCTACATGCCTCCTCTTACCTTCTTAGTTAGCTCTCTTTCTTTTGAGCTCGGTCTTATCTCCGCCTTGCTGTTGTCCTTTTACGCTGGTTGGAAAGGATGGTCTATGGATGGGCTTTTCAAAGCTCTCTTGATATGCCTATACGCAGGAGTTCTTCCCGTGTTTTTACTTAGTCTAAAAGAAGACTATTCTCTACTAAAACTTTTAGTCTTTGTTTGGGCTGTGGATGTGTTTTCTTACTATGTGGGAAGACGCTTTGGCAAAAGTCCACTATCTCCAAGGCTCTCTCCAAAGAAAACGTGGGAAGGTCTTGTAGGTGGTGGTGTTGCTGGAACAGTAGTTATGATAGTATTTCATGGATTTAAGGGATTTCTTTGGTCTCCATTTTTAATATCTTTAGCCCTTATGGGAGACCTTTTCAAAAGCTTCATAAAGAGGCATGTAGGCATAAAGGACTTTTCCAATGTGCTTGGGGAACATGGCGGTTTTACAGACAGGTTTGATTCTTTACTTTTTACAGCACCAGTTTACCTATTTCTTTTAAAATTTTGAACTATGGAAAGGATTAGGTCCTGGATAGAAGAGGTTATCTCCCCCGGTTATGAGTATGAAGTATATATGGAACGCAGAAAAAAGACAACCCTTGAAAGTGCTGACGAGAGCTTAGAGAATCTTCTGAGGGCGGAGGAGGCAGGAATTGGAATAAGGGTATTTAAGGGTAAAAAAATGGGCTTTTCTTACACCACAGACCTAAGCGAAGCATCCGTTAAAGAATGTGTAAGAACCTCCATGCAGGTATGCGACATAACTCCAGAGGATGATGGCTTTTGCTTAGGTGCTTGCCAAAACTCTGGAAGTCTAAAGACCTATTACGACGAAGATGGTCTAAAGAAGCCTCTTGAGGAAAAGATAGAGCTGATAGTTGGTCTTGAAAGAAGGGCAAAGGAGCTTGACCCAAGGGTCAAGGGTGTAAGAAAGATAAGCCTTAAAGAGATAGAGCGTGAAGTGGTTTGTTTTAGCTCCTGCGGGCTATTTTACGATTATAGAGGGACATGGTATACATTAATGATGGCTGTGCTTGCAGAAGAAGGAAGTGATTCTTCCATATCTTATGAACTTTCTGGTAGCAGGTCCCTTGCTAACCTGCCCTTGGAGAGTATAGTAAGGGATGTGGTCTTTAAGGCTACTGCCAGCCTTAATCCTTCGGAGATGGGAAGTGTTAGGATACCTGCAGTTCTATTCAGAGAGGCATCCGCGATGCTCCTTGAAGCCTTTAGTTCAATATTCCTCGGGGATGCACTCGTTAAGGGCAAGACCTTTCTTAAGGATAAGGAAGAAACCGAGGTCTTCTCACAAAAACTAACGATCGTGGACGATGGCACTTTGAAGGACGGTTTTATGACCCTTCCTGTGGACTCAGAAGGCTATAAAATGAACAAAAAGTTTCTGGTAGATAAGGGTGTGTTTAAGGGTTTCCTCCATAGCACCTATACTGCACTCAAATCTGATGTAGAGCCAACTGGCAATTCCTTAAGAGAAAGTTTCAGAAGTTTACCCACATCTGGCATAACGAACCTATACATAGAGCCTGGACAGAAAAGCCTTGAAGAACTACTCCAGAGAGATGCTTTCCTTATTACAGACCTTATGGGACTGCATACTGTAGACCCAGTGTCTGGAGATTTTTCCCTTGGTGCTTCTGGTATAATATACAAGGGAGGAAAAATGCAAAAAAGCGTGAGGGGTATAGTTATAGGAGGAAACATAAAGGATATATGGAGTTCCATAGTTGAAGTGGGTAATGATATAAGGTTTTACGGAAACGTGGGTTCACCATCCCTTCTTATTGAAGGCATAACTGTGGGAGGTTAACATGGGAAAAACATTAGCACCTATTTTGATGCTGTTTGGGGCTTTGGTTTTCTTTGCGGGACAGTGGATAGCCTTTGAAATATACGCAAATATAAAACTATCGAATATAGGAGAAAATGTAGCCAAGTTTATGCATGGCATCCACTCTGGAGAGACACTGATAAAGTTAAAGAAGGAGGATGAGAACGTGTTTATACTTAAGACAGGGGAGGGCAAGGTAATAACTACAAACAACGCTATTGGACCTTTTAAGGTGGAGGATTTTATAAGCACCAGCTACAGCAAAGACAAAGACCACGCCTATACCTATATGAGGAGGGTAAGCCTTTCAGAGTATTTGAACGTTCTTATTGAAAGACCATTTGTGTTGGGTGTATCCCTCTCGGGCTTAGTTTTGTTTCTCTCTGGATTAGTTCTGATATTTAAGAAGGACAGCGAGGTGGAAAAGAAAGAGAAAGTAGAACTGATTTCACAGGAAGAGCTGACGAAAAGGCTTAAGGCTCTTAGGGTGACTTTTGCTATGAGTGGGGTTATACCCAAAGAAAGTTTGTCCGAAGCTAAGAAAATATTGGACGATATAATTGAAAAAATGGAGGGTAAAACATGAACATACTTATAGTTTCCTTCGATAAAAATTTGGTGAACAAACTTAAGAAGCTCCTTGCAGATCACAACGTTGTGGATGTAAAAAATGGTGAGGAAGCTATAAATACGGTTTCTTCCTATATGGATGTGGTTATATACGACGCAGTCTCTGGCTCCATATCCGAAGAGGACATAAACAACATGTATAAGCAGAAATTCAAAGACCCAAAATACATAATACTTGTAGATGACCTATTTCCCATTGATATAAACAACGTTATACCTCCCAAAAAAGTAAAGCTAATGAGAGAAGAGGTGGAAGAGAAAATTCTCAGCCTTCTGACTGAACAGCCTGCAGAAGAGGAGATGGTAACCTTAATACCAGAAGAGGGAAGTGAAATATCAATACCAGAGGAGCAGACTGAAATATCAATACCAGAGGAAATACAAGCTCCTATTGAGATTGGAGGAACATTTGAAGAAGAGCTTTTCCCTCAGGAAGTAAGCGTAGAAGAAGGTTTTGGTTTTAGAGAGTTGGACTTGGGCACTATTAGTAAAAAACTGCTTTTGGTGTCTTTTGATACACCGCTTATAAACAATCTGAGAAAAGCCCTCTCAGACAAGGTAGAAATAGTTGAAGCCAGAAACATAAAAGAAATTCTTGAAAAGGCAAAGGAAGCGGATGTAATACTTTTTGATACTATTTCTGGCACGCTTGCTTACAGAACTCTCGTAGATATGTCAAAGGATGACCTGCTGGCAAAGAAGCCTTATATTCTTCTTGTTGATGAACTTTTTGCTATAGATGTTGCAAGCATCCCGCTTGAGAACAAATATACCTTTGCAAGGGAATCTGAGCTAAGCAAAGCGGTGCAAAAGATTATGGAGCTTATCGGAGAAACCGCATTGGAACTTCCCTCTGAAGAGGTATTGAAACAACAACCCCTTGAGGAAGCCATATACACAGAGCCTCAACCTATATCCTCACAGGAAGAGGAAACAAGCATAATGAACCTGCTTGAAGAGATAATAAGCTCTCACATTGAAGAAGAAAAGCCACCAGTCTCCATAGAAGAAGAACCTACACCTACCGTTTTTGTAGAAGAACCCACTCCAGAGGTTCAAAGATTAGAACAACCTGTTGCCTCCGAAAGCACGATACCAATAGAAAACATAGTAGAAAATCTCGCTACAGCAATAAAGGATACGTTTAGAGAGCAGATGTCTCAAGAAAGACTCTACTCCACCATCTCTAATATACTCAACCCTGAAGATATAAGCAAACATCTAGCCTCTGTACTTGAGAAAAAATTGGAAGAAGTTTTGAGGGAAATGGTTAGCGAGATTATATCAAGGGTTGATGTGAGCCAGATAGTGAGAGAGGAAGCCTATAAGGTTTTAAAGGAAAGGCTCAACGAGCTTATCACTTAAGAAATAAAGCCTCTTCCCTATACCACCCCCAAACGGTGGGAAAGAGGTTCTCAAACTTGTTCCTTACCGCAAGCATGCTCTTAGGTGTGGTAAGAAATATCATGGGTTGTTCTTCTGCTATGATGCGATAAGCTTTTCTGTATATCTCTGCCCTTTTTTCAAAGCTTGTTTCTTTTGCTCCCAGGTCAAAAAGCTCATCAATTTCCTTTTCCCACTGGGTTTGTGGCTTATTTTGTCTTGGGTTCCACATATGAAGCGTTCCAGAGGAATGCCATACGTTTCTTCCAAAGTGTGGGTCCATTGAGCCTGTAAGACCTATTATGACCGCCTCCCAGTCATAGGGTTGAGATGTGAGCCTGCTTACAAGGCTGTTGAAGTCTATAGGTCTGAAAATAACCTTTATTCCTATCTTCTCAAGGTCTTCCTTTATCATGTTTCCCATGGCTTCCCTTTCCTTATTGCCTGCATTGGTAAGAAGCACTATCTCAAGTGTATTGCCCTCAGGGTCTTCAAGCCAACCATCGCCGTTTCTGTCTTTAAAGCCAAGACTTTCAAGTATTGCCCTTGCCTTTTTTAAGTTGTATTCGTAAACTGGGAAAAGACCTTCTGTGTAGTAGGGTCTGTTGGCAGGGGTTATGGGTCCGTATAATGGGTCTGCCAAGCCGTTGTAAACAAGGTAGCACATACCTTCTCTATCGATGGTATGGGATATGGCTCTTCTGAATTCTCTGTTTTGAAACCATCTTAGTTTATACTTTGGCACTTTAGAGTTAGGGTTTTGATTAAAGACCAAAAAGGTGGTGGAGGGAGTGGGTCCAAGGTCGTAGAGGCTGGTTTTTTTCACCCTGCTCATAAAGAGCACATCTTGAGCTCTAACACCCATGTAGTCTATTTCTCCAAGGGAATACTTCAAAAGGGCAGTGTCTGGGTCTTGCACTATGTATCCTATTTTTCTCCTTATGTAGGGCAGTTGCCTGTTAGAGTTGTCGTATTCGTAGTAGTAGGAGTTTGCCTCGTATTCCACCATAACACCCTTTATATACCTTTTGAGCCTGTAGGGACCTGTCCCCACTATATCCTTTGGGTCTGTGTTCACGTTCCATGCGGTCATAAAGTTTCCTTCTTTTACAAACCTTTCCAATTTGTGTTTGGGTAGTATGGGTGCGGACAAGGCATTAAGAAAGGGTGCAAAGGGTTCTGGAAGTCTAAACTCCACTGTGTATTTGTCTATTTTCCTTACAAAATTTTTTATGTCCTCTTGGCTTTTTAGTATGCCTCTAAACATATCTCCTGTGGAGTTGGGAATTTGAGGGTTCAGGTATATATCCCCGTATGTAAAGACCACATCCTCTGCGGTAAAAGGTTCACCATCGCTCCACCGTACATTCCTTCTAAGATGAAAGATATACACTCTCCCATCTTCCTTCTCTTCCCATATCTCTGCGAGGTCTGGGACTACCTGCATGGTTTTGAGGTCTGTCTTGGTAAGACCTGTAAAAAGGTCAGAAAGCACCGCAGTTGAAGAGGTCTCTTGAGCTAACGCTGGGTTTAAGGTTTTTGGGTCAGAGTTTAGCACAAACCTTATTTCTCCTCCTTCTTTGCCTTCCTTTATGTGAAAGTTTTCTGGCTTTACCTTTACAAAAGATAAATTGCCACCCTTTGGCGATGAGGTCAAATAAAAGGGTAAAAAAGCAAAGACTGTAAAAGCCAAGGCAAGGAAGAAACCCTTCATCTTATAGCCCCTACAAGTTCCAATCCCTTTTTGTATGCCCAGTCTATAGCATACAGCACATCTTCAAGGTTCTTAGGGTCTTTTAGGCTCACATAACTTAAGATTTCTTCCACAAGGTTCACAATATCCAAAAAGCCTATCCTGCCCTGCAGGAAAAGCTCCACCGCTACTTGGTCCGCACCCACCAACACCGCAGGGTATATGCCACCCATGAGAGCAACCCATTTACACAGAGGAATGCTCTTAAACTTTTCCGTATCCACCCTCTCAAAGGTTATGGGAGAAAGCTCAAGCAAACTCTTCCTTTCAAAGGGAAAGACTTCTCTCTCTGGATAGTAAAGGCTATACAGTATGGGTATTCTCATGTCTGTTTGTGAGGTGTGGAATATAAAGCTACCGTCAATGAGCTCCACAATACCATGCACCACGCTCTGGGGATGGATAATCACCTCAAGACCTTCCACCTCAAGGTCAAAGAGGTTTATGGCTTCTATAAGCTCCATTCCCTTGTTCATAAGGGTGGCAGAGTCTATAGTTATCTTTGCACCCATCCTCCATGTGGGGTGCTTTAGTGCATCCTCTACGCTTACATGTCTTAGCTCTTCCAAGCTCTTGTCTCTAAAGGGTCCTCCAGAGGCGGTCAAGTAAACCTTTCTTATATCCTCACGCCTTAAGCCAAGCATTATCTGGAAAAGGGCGTTATGTTCGCTATCCACAGGCACTATTCTGTCCCTGTTTTCCCTTACGAGTTCTCTTAGGCATATGAGGGATTCCTTGTTAGAAGCCAATAGACGCTTACCCTGTTGAAGCACAAGGTATGTGGGTAAAATACCATCCACACCCGATATGGCGTTCATCACCATTTCTGAGCTTTCCACTATGGCGTGCAGGCCCTCCTCACCCCTTAGAAAGGTTGTGCCTTCTGGCAGTTCAGAGAGCCAATCCTTTGAGGGTTCTTCGTAGCAGGACACAAACCTCGGCTTTAGCTCCACTGCTTGAAGCAGGAGCTTTTCTGATGCCCTTTTTGCCAAAAGACCCACAAGCTCAAAGTCTTCTCTGTATGCCTTTACTACCTCAAGGGTTTGACCACCTACGGAACCAGTAGAACCGAGCACTCCGAGCCTTTTCATACTATGCCTGCCCTAAGTATATCGTGCATGTGTATGATACCAACAGGCTTGTTTTCCTTGTCAACCACAATAAGGACTGTTATTTTATAGTCCTCCATCCTTTTTAGTGCTTCAACCGCAAGCTCCTCCATGCGTGCTGTCTTTGGATTCCTCGTCATTACATCCCTGGCTATGCTCGTGTCAAAGTTTCCGCCCCTGTTTACAAAACGCCTCAGGTCTCCGTCGGTTATTATGCCTATGAGCCTTCCCTCTTGGTCTACCACCGCAGTAGCACCAAAGCCCTTGCTGGTCATCTCAATTATCGCCTCCTTCATGGAGGTGTCTTCCTTTACTATGGGAACTTCTTCTCCTTTGTGGCAAAGGTCTGCCACCTGCCTTAACCTTCTTCCAAGAGAGCCTGCAGGATGTCTCAAGGCAAAGTCTTTGTGAGTAAAACCCTTGAGCTCCAAAAGAACCATAGCTAATGCGTCTCCAAACACGAGTGATGCAGTAGAGGAGCTCGTGGGTGCAAGTTGCAGAGGACATGCTTCCCTTTCCACAGAGAGGAATATATGCACGTCTGAATGCTTTGCCAGAGTGGAGTTTGGATTGTTGGTTATGGATATGAGAGGCACACCCAGAAGTTTTATGTAGGGGATAAGGGAGTTTACCTCGGGAGACTCACCGCTGTTGGAAAAGGCAAGCACCACATCTCCAGAGTCTATTACTCCAAGGTCTCCATGAAGAGCCTCCGCAGGATGCAAAAAGTGGGCTGGCGTGCCAGTGCTTGAGAGGGTAGAAGCAACCTTACGGGCTATATGACCAGATTTGCCAACCCCTGTAGTTATTACCTTTCCTTGACAGTTTAGAATAAGCTCTATCGCCTTTACAAAGCTCTCCTCTAAATTATCCCTTAGCTTCTCTAAGGCTTGGATTTCTACGTCAAAGACCCTTTTAGCCTTCTGGAGTATCTCATCCATCACTTCTTGTAATTTTCAATACCCTTCCTTATCTCCTCATAGGCAAAGTCCACACCCTTAAAACCTTCCACCTTTACCCACTTGCCTGGCTCAAGCTCCTTATAGTGTTCAAAGAAGTGCTTTATCCTATCAAGGAGAGCCTTTGGCAGGTCTTCATAAGACTTTACATTTTCGTAAGTGGGGTCTAACTTGCTGTGTGGAACCGCAAGTAGCTTTGTATCTACGCCTTCTTCGTCTCTCATCTCAAGCCCACCTATGGGTCTGCACCTTATAACGCTACCGGGTGCTACAGGATAGCGAGATATCACCAAAACATCCACAGGGTCTCCGTCATCCGCAAGGGTTTGAGGGATAAAGCCATAGTTAAAAGGATAGTGCATAGCGGTAAAGAGAAACCTATCCACAAAGATAGCTCCACTTTCCTTGTCAAGCTCATACTTTATAGGGCTGTCTTGTGGTATTTCCACCACCACGTAGATGTCCTCTGGTGGGTTTTTCCCCGCAGGAATATGCTTTAGGTTCATCTTTTCACCTCCTCTTTTTATTTATAACATGGGTGCATTGCAAAAGTTCATGCTTTCTTCTAAACCATACTCCGCACATCTTAGCAGGCATTCGCTTGCCTTGTTTAAGACCCTTGCAAGCACTAACTCCTCCCCTTCACCAAAAGGCGAAAGCACATAATCAACTACCTTGCCTTTGTCTTTAGGTCTACCTATACCTACCCTGAGCCTTGGAAATTTATCTGTCTTCGTCTCTCTGATTATAGACTCTATACCATGATGCCCTCCACTACTCCCCTCAAGCCTTAGCCTTAGCCTTCCCAAAGGCAGGTCAAGGTCATCGTATACCACCAACATCTCCTCTGGCTTTATATCATACTCTTCAAGGAGGTTAACCACCGCAAGACCAGAATTGTTCATATAGGTCTGTGGCTTTGCGATAAGCATCTCTTTGCCATCTACCCTTACCTTGTATAAACGAGAAAGGCACTCCTCTGAGTAGTCTTGCACCTTTAGCCTTCTAAGAAGCTCATCCACCACCATAAAACCCACGTTGTGGCGAGTTTTTGCATACTTTTTGCCCGGATTTCCAAGACCCACGATAAGCCTAATCATTCAGTAGCAGTTGTTTCCTCCGTTTCAGGCTCAAGCACAACCGCAACCGTCTCTTCTGGAGAATCCATTATTACACATCCCTCGGGTGGCACTATGTCTCTAACGTGAAGAGCATCCCCAAGCCCAAGACCGCTTATATCAACGGTTATCTTTTCAGGAAGTTTGTCCACCTTTGCCTTTACAGTAAGGCTGTGCATAAGAGGTTCAAAGGTTCCACCAAGACCCACACCCGCAGGTGTCCCCACAAACTCAATAGGCACTTCCACTTCAATCTCGCTTACGTGAGTGATATCTTGGAAGTCCACATGTATAGGATTGTCCCCAAGCCAGCCCATTTGCATCTCTCTGAGTAGGCAGACCCTTTTATCTCCATCAATCTCTGCTTCAATGAGAAAGGTTTCACCCCTTGGAAAGGCTTTAAGGTCTTTCATGCTTATGTATGCATGTCTGTTTTCTACGTCTTTGCCGTAAACCTCCACTGGCACGTAGCCTTCTCTTCTAAACCTCTTTATCTCGCTCTTTTTGCCTATGGCTCTTGGTATTAACTTTACCTGAACCCTTTTCATCCTTTACCTCCTTTATACAAAAAGTGAGCTTATGGATTCGCCTTCATGGGCACGCTTTATGGCTTCCGCTATTAGGGGAGCTACAGAGACAACTCTTAGCTTTTCAAAATGTTTCTCGTCCATATTAAGGGTGTTGGTAACTATAACCTCTTCTACTGGTGATTCTTTGAGCCTGTCTATTGCGGGACCAGAGAAGATGCCATGGGTAGCGGATACCAATACACCCTTTGCACCCTTTGAAAGAAGCATGTGGGTAGCGGCGACCACCGTTCCTGCGGTATCTATAATATCGTCCACAATTATCGCCTTTTTGCCTCTCACATCACCTATTAGGTCAAGCACCTCTGCCACGTTTGGCTCGGGTCTCCTCTTGTATATTATGGCGATACCACAGCCTAACTTGTTGGCAAGAAGTCTTGCCCTTTCTACACCCCCTGCGTCTGGCGAGACCACCACAAGGTCATCCTTTACCCTACCCTTTATATATTCGTATAGCACATTCAAAGCGTATAGGTTGTCCACTGGTATATTGAAAAAGCCTTGTATCTGAGGAGAATGAAGGTCCGCTATTATGAGCCTCTGAGCTCCTGCGGTAGTTATAAGGTCTGCCAAGAGCCTTGCACTTATGGGAACCCTTGGTCTGTCTTTCCTGTCCTGCCTTGCGTATGCGTAGTAAGGGATAACTGCGGTTATTCTTCCTGCGGAGGCTCTCTTGAGAGCATCGAGCATAAGAAGGAGCTCCATTATGCTTTCATTGACAGGGTAACCTAGGGACTGTATCACGAAAACATCTTCTCCTCTCATGGACTCGTTTATCTTTACTCTCACTTCTCCATCGCTAAAGCGTCCTACCACCACATCAGAAAGGGGTATACCAAGATATTCAGAAACTTCCTGTGCAAGCTTTGGATTACTGGTGCCAGTAAGAAGTTTTATAGAGCCAAACATTTCACACCTCTTCTCTTTTGTGGAAAGCTGGGGTGCCTGGATTCGAACCAGGAGCCCTCGGATCCAAAGTCCGATGCTCTGCCAGTTGAGCTACACCCCATAACTTTCCACTCTGTATAGCTTCCAGCCTCTCGCTTTGCAGGCTAACTCCACCTCTTGGGTAGGCTCACCCACATAAAAGACGCTGGAGCCGCTACCGCTCACAAGAGCCACTTTGCCCAAGCCTCTCAAAAACCTAAGCACTTCACCCACCTCTGGGTAAAGCTCTCCAGCCAGCTCACCCAGTTTATTCTGGAAAAGGCTTAGGTCTCTATCCCTTAGGCAATCTATTATTTTATCACCCTCTATATTCTCTGTCAAGATATCTTCTTTTACCATGCTGTAGACATATGCAGTGGAGCATTTGACACCGGGATATATAAGGGTAAAGACCATATTTGGCAGTTCAATTTTCTCAAGGACTTCACCCCTACCCCTACCTATGGCAGAACCTCCTATGAGGAAAAAGCCTGCGTCAGAGGATACACCGCTTGCTATTTGATGAAGTTCCTCTTCGCTTAGTGGGTCGCCAAGCAACTGGTTCAAAGCCCTCAAAACCGTTGCCACATTGGAAGAGCCTCCTCCAAGACCAGCACCCTCTGGTATGTTTTTCTGAATAAAAACTCTAAAGTTAAGCTCTTCTCCGAGAAGCTTTTCCATAGACTTTATAGCCTTGTAGACGAGATTTTCCTCCATAGGTATACCAGTGCTTGTCTCCACGCTCAAGGGTCCTTCTTGGATAAATATCTCATCAAATAGGGTTATAGCTTGGTATATGGTGAAAACCTCGTGGTATCCGTCAGGTCTCTTTCCAAGAAGCCACAGACCTAAGTTGAGCTTAGCAGGAGACAAAAGCCTTAGCATGAGTATTAATGATAACCCAAGTTGCAAGTTATTATATAGTGTTTTTCTTTCAATTACAACTCAACTCAAAAGTCTCCCTTCCCTCAAAAGCTCCAAAACATCCCTTAGGTTATGAAATTTTCAGTTCAATAGCCAAAACCTGCATAAAATCCTCAGAAGCAGAAACCAACTTTTTGGCTAAAGACCTTAGAAACTCCATGTCTCTTATTTCCCTTATCCTATTTGCTAT
>JAXSOH010000001.1:27747-84113 GCA_037925805.1 Aquificaceae bacterium | reverse complement strand
ATTTTCTCCTTGCTTGGCTGTTTCATGTTAACACCTCCTTACTTTATTTTTACACAATGGATGAAACACTCCCGCAGGAATTTTTGATAAAAAAGTGCTTGGAACAAGGTGCTGAGTTAAAGAAAGTTGTAGTAATTCCTTCTCCAGAAGGTGCAGAACATTCTGAGAAGTTCGTTGAATATATGCGGGCAAATGCAGGGATAGAACACCACATTTTTGAATTTAGTGAGGCAGTGGACTATGAGGATATGTTGAACCTACAAAGAACTTTCAACAAAGCAATAGAAAGTCTCAAGGCACAGGGCTACAAGGAAAAGGAAATCTTAATAGACATAACCGCTGGGACTAAAACCTTTAGCGTGGTAGCCTCTTCTTTGACCTTTGACAATGATATTCGCATGTGCCACGTAAACAACAAAAAGCAGTTAGTTATCTTTGATATGGTAGCAGTCAAAGAGGACTAAGCTATAATCTTATTACCAAATGGAAAAGCTCAAGGGTTTTGAGAAACTCTTTGAGAAAAAGTTAGGCGACGAAGAGAAAATTGTGGCTTCTGGGGAGAGGTTCTTGGGAGTTTTTACCGATGAGACACTATCAAGGCTTGAAGACCTTCTTAGGTTAGACCTTGGAGTATACAAGGCGAGAAGGAGAAGACCTTTTATAGGAAGGCTTGAAAGGGACTTTTACCTTATTGTCTTTCTAACTACAAAAACCTACTCAAAACGCAGGGTAGACCTCAGTCTTTGCTATAGGGGTAAAAATAAAGCATGTCAAAGCCTTGATGTAGAGTGCTTTATCTTAAGAGACAGAAACAGACAAGAGGTGCTTGCCTATATGGTGCATAAGGATAGGTTTAGAGAGTTTAAATACGAATTTTGTGGCACGTGTAGAGACCTTGAGTTTCTTGATAGCTTAAGAAGGGAGTATTTTAGATGAAGGACTACAAACAACTTATCTCTGGCTTTTTATATGGCGGTGCAAAAGAAGAGAACTATATGAAAAAACTAATAAGGTCCTTATTGAGCCAGTATATGGACGCCTTGCTAAGGAGAAAATTCGGAGATGACTACGAGGAGGAAGTCCTATCTGAGCTGAGGCTTAGGCTAATAAACAACAAAGACTATCTGCAGAGGTTAGAGTATATAAACCTGCATTACTTGAAAACCCTCATAAGAAACTTCTTAGTAGACATTATAAACGGTGAAAAGATAGAGGTTTACAGCCTTCAAGAACAGGTTTTTGAAGAGGAGGATGCAAAGCCTGTAGTTTATGAAGATAACCTCAGGGATACGAGACATCACTTTGCGGAGGTGGAGGGTAGCACGCTTTTTGAGACACTTATGAAAAATCTCAAAGACGGAGATATGGTAGTGCTATGCTATTACTTTTATAAGTATCTATATAACTCGGAGATAGAACTGAGGGATATTTCTAAGGATAACCTATATAAGAGGTGGGAAAGGCTACGGAAGGGTAAACTGAAGGATATCTTAGGTGATGCCTCTCCAGAGGAGATAAGGGCGATGGTGGAAAGGTTTTTGTCAGAGGTTTGTCAAAAAAGGGGTTATATATGTAATGAAAGAGGAGACGTGCCATGAGTTTGGAATTGGAGCTTTTGGAGATATACGAGAAGAACTTGAAGGAAGGGAGCAATGAGCTTCTGGAAGTTCCTCATAAAAAGGAGCCGAAAGTGGGGCAGATAAGGGAGTTGTGGTCTGTGCCTGTAGAGAGGTTTGTTATTTTGCAAGAAGTCCAAGAGGGTCTATACAAAACAGTTCCTCTCACTTCCTATTTGCAGGTTTTACCTAACTCCACGCCTATTTACGAGCTAAGGTCTCGTGGGCTTAAACTGGGTGTGGTTCCAGTATGGGATTATTTAAGAAGGGAGCTTATAGAAAACTACAGTCAGGTCATAGGTAAACTGCCTGAAGAGGAGCTAAGCAAAATAGAAGAATACCTGTCAAAGGAAAAGGAGCTAAAGTTTGCCACGAGAAGGTTCATCAAACTCAATTCTAAGCGTTGGGCAAAGTGGACTATGTATTCATTGTTGGCTCAGGCGGAGCTTGCAGAAAGAGAAGAGGCGCAAGTTATAAGGCTTTCACCAGATACAGAAAAGGCTCTTGAAGAGATACGCACTTATGCTCTCGCAGCGGATAATAGATACTTCAAAGTAGGGAATTTCTTTGTGGTTTTGGAGGAGGGTTTGCTAAGGCTATACTTGCCTATAGAGTTTGTGGGTAAGGTTGTTAGGGTGCTTTTGGGTTCTGTGGTGGTCTTTGAGGGTGAGGTGGAGTCTCCAAGGTTGGAGATTCTTGGAAACTTCTTTGGAATAAACATTCCGGAGGAATTAAAGGTTGTGGAACTTTAGCCTTTTCAAGGAAAAAGACCTTATAGAGTTTCTCTACAGGGGAGACTTGGAAGAAGTCCTTGTAGACCTTATAAGGCAGTGGGATTATCTAAGCCCTGGGGTGCATTTTGCTTTGGTAAAGTATCTACGCCTTTCTGAAAGGTATTTTGATGAGGAAAAACTTGCCAAGGCTTTGGGTATAAAAAAGGCGGTCGCAAAGGCACTTTTGGAAAATCCCTATGTGGAGTTTGAGTTTCCTGCGGTCTCTGAAAGGGATGGCAAGCTAATAAGGGGTCTGGCAATAAAGGATACACCAGAGGTCTTTTGCAACCTACCAGAAAAGAAAAGGTATATCACTCCAGTGGTGGAATATCTGCGTTCCAAAGGCTTTGTGTCTGGGTCTGTTAGTGTTATCTTTGACAGTGAGTTTGTGGGAAATAGCTTTCAACTTTCTTTGACCTTGGCTTTGTGTATGGATGCGGAAAAGAAAAGGCTACCACCAAACCTCTGTTGGAGCGGTGGAGTTAGAAAGGATGGTAGCATAGTGAAGGTGGACTCTTTGGATAAAAAGTCTGAGGTGTGTGAAAGGTTCAATATGCACTTGGCTATGCCCTTTCATCTTCCTAAGGTGGATGACCTTTTGAATTGGCTAAGTGCAAATATTGTGGAAGTTCCTGTGGCGGTTTCCATTGACCACCTAAGGCTTGAGGAGTTTTTCCATAAGGAGGAAAACCTACTAAACTTAAAAAATATCCATCGCATAGACCCAGCAAAACTTGTCATACAAACAAGTCAGCTAAGCGGTATCGGATGGCAGGAAACTGCAAAAAGGTTTTTTGGGCTCATAAGCATCCTTGACTATACCCTAATAGGTAGGCTAAAAGCTCATATTGCGGTAAACGGACCTGCGAGCCTTTCCTTTGCCTTGGGAATTCTCTACGGACACACAAGACCCTCTGTTTTCTACCATTACCATAGCAGTGAGAGAAAATACTTTCCCATTGACCTACAAAACACAAGGGAGATAAAGGAGCACACAAGGGACTACCAATTTGTGAAAAGTGAACTAAAAGAAGGTGGAGAAGACCTTGCGGTAGTCCTCTTTTTCTCCCACCACAATCCCACTGCGGACGTGGAGCATTTCTTAGAGAGCAAGGGCATTCTTGCGGACCTTTTGCTCCTTACCACAGAGTCCTATAGGGGAAACCTTGAGCCGAGCACTTTCAAGAGGATAGCTCAAGAAGTCTCCTCTGCGGTGCAAGAGGTAAAGGGTAAGAAAGCCTATAAGGCAATTCACTTTTTCTTTTCCTGCCCTGTCGCTTTGGCATATCTTTTTGGTGTAGCCTTTGGACACTACGACAAGGGATACATATACAACTACAGTAGCAAAGACAGAACCTACGAGCGGGTGCTTGACCTTGAGTTTCTAAGAAGTTTGCGAGAGGGAGGATACATTATAACTATGGGAGGGTAGCTATGGAGTGGTTAGTTTTGGCTTTGGTGCTTGCCTTTCTTATATGGAGAATTAAAAAATCCAACGATGAAGCCTTTCCAAACTCTTAGAGATAGGAGGTGAGCTATGGAATGGATACTTTTACTGCTGGCAGTCCTCTTTCTCCTCTGGAAGATAAAAGATGCCAACGACGAAGCCTTCTCTTCTAACGTGCACCCTGGGACTTCTAACCCTTCAGAGCAGTGGGAAAACACCAGCCCAGCAAACACGAGCTCCTTAGACTCTCATAGCCCTCTTGAGGATGAAGACAGAAAACTTCGGGACAGCCACTCATTCCTTGACAACGACACCACAAGAAGGTGGGACAGCCACGATGACTGCGATATTTCCCGTGCCATGTGGGACCCATCATGCCCTATGTATCATGTCTTTAACAACCATTGGGACTCAAGCAACGACAATTGGTGGAATTCCTCCAATGACTGGGACAGTGGTAGCTCTTCCTGGAATAGCTGGGGTTCTTCCAGCTGGGACTCTTAGGTTTCTTTACGCAAGACCATAACTCCCATACCCATGGCACTTTTTCTTCCAACTCCAGAAAACTCGCCAAACTTAAGCAAGGCATGAACTAACCTTGAGAGCTCCTTGTCATTGACACCAAAGACCACATTTCCCACAAAACCTCTAAGTTTTCCAAAGGAAAGCTCCACCGTCTCAACCCTTATTTTGTGTGCTAAGATGTAAACTTTGGAATAGACCTGATGTAGGAGCTTGTCCTCTTCCAAAGGAAAAGGGTGATGGCTCTTCCATTTTTTGTAGAGACTGCTAAACAATGCGGGTGGGTCTGGAAGGGGATAGTCCCAACGACCTCTTCTAAAGGTGGTAGGTTTTATAAAGTCCACCGAGTAGTGCTCGCAGGCTTCAAGCTCCAAGAGTTCTTGGTAAGATATGGACTCCTCTTCTCTTAGACCACTTGGCACAACAGGCTGTAGCTCCACATCCTTTAGCCTAAAGCCATTTTTAGAAAGGTAAAAATGACTAACCAACGCTGGAAAAAGCTGGTCTTCCAAAAGAGAAATCCTAAGCAATAAACCCCTCTCTGTAAAGTTCCAACCTCTAAGGCTAAAAGGCTTTTCCTCTCTCTTGTGAACCTTTTCTGCTACCTCTTGTGGAAACAAGGAAAAGACAAAGGCATGCATAAGGTCATTAGAAACCTCCAAGTTTGCCTCAGCCTTAAAGCTAAGAGCCAGTTTAATAGGCATGGTTGCATTAGCATTTTACACCAAAGTTTGTTATAATCTTCAAAAGGTAGGTTAGGGAGCTTTGCCTCCCTTGACATCTTGGCAGTTGAATAGGGTTTTTGCTCTTTGAAAGCAAGGGGGTAGTATTGACTAAGAAAGATATGGTGGTTTCCCCGCCCTTCACGGGTTATATTTTGGTGTCTTTATGTTTTGATGTTTTGATGCTTTGATGGCAAGTGCTTTAGAGTCTTGTCTTTCAACGCTTTAAATTTGGCAATTGCATACTAAATTGTGCATTATCAGAGATTGGAGAAAAATTACCCTCATTTGAGAGTGGTATCCCCTTGACAAAAGGCTTGCTGTATCTTATTTTTCTTTATATGTGGCTTTGGGGTTTTAAGCCCACTGTGAGGGATGGAGACATTTTGAATCTTGCTTCGATCAGCCCCCCGTATACGTGGAGTTTTAAGCCCACTGTGAGGGATGGAGACTTATCTATCACCCACACCCCACACACATTCCATGCATTGTTTTAAGCCCACTGTGAGGGATGGAGACCCCGAGCCCCTTGCCTTTAGTTAGTCCTTACCTCGTGTTTTAAGCCCACTGTGAGGGATGGAGACAGAACCAAAGCTGGGTCCCCACTTACTATGAACTTAGTTTTAAGCCCACTGTGAGGGATGGAGACAGCAAATGAGCAATACGAGCAGTTTGTGAGAATGCTGTTTTAAGCCCACTGTGAGGGATGGAGACCCGTAAGCTCGCCATCTTCGTATGCTTTTGCCAATTGTTTTAAGCCCACCGTGAGGGATGGAGACAATAAGAACACAGGAATAATGGGAAGTAGTAATATCAGTTTTAAGCCCACCGTGAGGGATGGAGACATAGTTGGCACCAAAACCTTGCCAACAAAGTGTCCTTGTTTTAAGCCCACCGTGAGGGATGGAGACTTAGTTTCAATTGGATAGAATAGTCCGGGTTGCAAGTTATAAAGAGCTTTAAACGAGGCATAGACCAGGTTTCTATAACTTAGATAGCTCTAAAGGATACCAGCTTATTTTAGGGCTTCTTTTACTTCTGGGTTTTTTTCTGCGAGTTTCTTGAGAGCCTTTTCAATCTTTTCCTCTCTTTCTTCAAGCTCCTTTGTCTTCCTAATAGCTGGAGCAAGTGCACTTCTCCTATCCCATATCACAAAACCTATAAGGCTCATCATACCAGCAAACAAAACACCAAAACCCCAGAGCATAATACTTATCATGTCATCTATCCTCTTGTTCGTGTCATCTATCCTTTTGTTTATATCATCTATCCTTTTGTTTGTATCATCTATCCTTTGTATTAGAGCTTTAAAACCCTCTCTCTGGTTTTCCTCAAGCCTTATAATCCTATCCCTATCTTCAAGAGTGAAGGGAATTTCTTTAGCTAAAGGATAAGAAAGCAAGAAACTCAATAGAAGGATAAAAGCCAAAGACCTCATGGGTTTAATTATAATGCACGAGGGGTATTTTACCAGATGTCAGAAAACCCAAAAAAGGGAAGTTTTATATTACAATGTTAGTGAGGGGAGCTATGGATAAATACAGGTATAGGGTTTTGTTGGCACTTGGGGGTCTTTTTCATGATGTTGGTAAGCTGTTAGACAGAGCGGGGGAAAAGGCAGAAGGTAAGGAAGGTTTTGGCTACGCTCATGCGGAGCTGTCTTATAAGTTTATAGAGAGGGCATTAAAAAACAAGTTAAGCCCAGACGATTACCAAAAGGTGCTTGACTCTGCCTTTCATCACAAGCCCAAGAACCAAGAGCAAAAGCTATACCAAGTTGCGGACATAAACTCAAGCAAAGAAAGAAGTCAAGAACAAGAAGACATCTCCGATAAAGCCATAAAAAGGCTAAAACCTATCTTTTTGGGTCTTGAGGTTAACTTTTTTAACTCACAGTTAGACAAAGAATACTACATAGAACTCAATAAGCTTGAGCTAACTAAAGATGTGCTATTTCCAAAGGAAGGCACTCCTGTAGATAAATATGCGGACATTCTCAAAGCATTTGAGTCCGAGTTAAAGAAGGTAGACTTTTCCGACCTTCACAAGGCTTTTCTAAAGGTTTATCATCTCTTTTACAAATACTGTTGGTGCGTCCCTGCGTCTACCTATGACAGGGAAAGAGGCACAAGACACTATCCAGACATATCCCTTTTTGACCACTCAAGGATGGTCTCTGCCATAGCCTGTGCACTTTCCACAAATAAGGAAAGGTTTTTGTTAGTGGATGGTGATATAAGTGGAATTCAAGAGTTTCTCTTTTCTCTTACCAATATAAAGGGTGTGGCAAAGAGGTTAAGGGGTAGGAGCTTTTTCCTTTCGGTGCTTCCTCATCTTGTGGCAAGGGCATTGCTAAAAGAATTGGAATATCCTCTATGTAATCTTATATACGCAGGTGGAGGGAAGTTTTTGGCACTTTTTGGCTACGAGGAGGGCATAGAAGACAAGCTAAGGAGTTTTGCCAAGAGGGTAGAAGAGGCTTTTATAAGGGAGTTTGGTGGTAAGCTGGGCTTTGTGCTTTCTTGGGTTGATACGAGGGAGGAGGGTCTTAGTGGTGAGGGTTTTAGGGAAACCATGAAAAGGCTACACGAAAGGATAAGCCTGCAAAAGAAGAGAAAGTTTAGCCTAACTATGGAAGTTTTTGAAGAGCTTGCTTATGGGAAGGGGGATGGTATGTGTCCCTCTTGCATGTGGGGAATGGTAGAAGAAGGAAAGGAAGTCTGTAAATGGTGTGAAGTCTTTCTTGAGCTTGGCAACGCTCTCACTAAGGCTAAGTATATAGCCTTTGATACGCATATGTGGTTAAATAGGTGGGGTTTTTACCTTGAGGGCATAGGGGGTGTTTATCTGTTAGAAGAGCCAGAGGAAGACCTTGAGGAGGTCTATCTCATAAACCATACAGACTTTCTTGAGAAGGGAGCGGATGGCTTTCTCTTTTTTGCCAACTATGTTCCAAAGAATGAAGAAGGCTCTACCTTGGATTTTGAAAACCTTTCTGAGAAGGCAAAAGGGGACAAAAAGATAGCCTTTGCAAGGGGTGATGTGGACTTTTTGGGTCTTATATTCCAGTCTATAAAGGAGTATTCTCTCTCAAGGCTTGCCACTTTGAGCAGAAGTCTTGACCTTTTCTTTTCTGGATATCTCAACGAGTTCCTCAAGGGCTCTGACATATATACCCTGTATGCGGGTGGAGATGACTTTTTCTTGATAGGACCTTGGGACCAGCTTGTGGAAAAGATTTTGGAGCTAAAGGAGGATTTTGACGAATATACCGCCTGTAACCCTATTATGAACTTCTCCGTGGGCTTTCATATAGATAGACCAGAAGTGCCAGTGCGTTTTGCAGGAGAGTTTGCGGAGGTAGAGGAAAAAAGTGTAAAAAGGGAAAAAACAAGAATAATTTCCGAAGGCGAGAAATCCGAGGATCTTCCTCACTTTTCTATACTTAACGAAATCCTTACCCAAGAGGAGCTAAAGGATGGCATTAACAATTCAAAGAAACTGGAGCAGTTTATCAAAGAGGGATACATAGGCAGGTCAACCTTTTATCGCATATACATGTTGATGAAATACTTCAGAGAAAACCGTAAGGAGAAATGGTGGAAGTTTTATCCACTTTTCTATTACCAGATTCACAGAAACGTGAAAGGGGGAGAGCGTGAAAAGTTTGTGAAAACCCTTATAGAGACAGATAAGGACTATACCGTTAAGAGGAATGCACTTTTTATGGCAAAATATGTGATAATGAAAACAAGGGGTGTGTCAGAAAATGATAGGGAGTAGGGTTATAAAAATTATATGGAGGTTCATACATGAGCCAGAGCATGCATAGAGGAGGTCAAGGGTCTAATAGTTATGTGTCTGAATTCCTAAACAAATTAAAGGGCCTGGGTGGAGACCTTTCCAAATTGGATGACAGAGACATATTTCATCCAGAGGGCTATGCCAGTAGGATAGTGGAAAACTTAGGGCTCAAAGGGGTTCAGCTTAGGAGGTTCTATTCAGAGATAAGAAACATCTACGACAGACTACAGGAAGGCAAGAAAAAAGAAGAGCTAAAGTATTACCTCTACAGACTATATGCCATAACCCAGTATCAGGAGAATAGGGGAGTAATAAAGAAGGATTTTGGAAACCTCGTGCGTAGTGTTCTTGACAGCATTGAGAAGAACTTTACCGAAGAAAGCCTACGCAAGGCTTCGGACTTCTTTATGGCAATGGTAGCCTATTCCAAAAAGGAATCATAGGGAGGTTAAGCCATGTTTAGGTTTCTGGGTTCTTTTGTCTTTGAGTATGAGCTGAAGGCTCTTACTGGTATTCGCATAGGGGGTTCAAAGGAAAACTTTGACATAGGCGGTCTTGACAATCCTGTGATAAAAACCTACATAAGCATACCAGCCTTTTATCCCTCTGGCAGAGAGCTCCCAAAGGGTGTTCCCTACATACCGGGCTCTTCTCTCAAGGGCAAGATAAGAAGTCTCCTTGAGTGGTCTACTGGAAGTGTGGAGAAGATGATAAAGAAGGCAGGGACAGATATAAAACTTGCAGGTTCTCCCTGCGACTGTGGAAAATGTAGTATATGCATACTCTTTGGCACTGGAAATGCCAAAACCCTTGAAAGTCTTCCTCTCCAAGAGCAACCAGGACCACCAAGGCTCATCTTCTGTGATGCATACCCAACGGAGAATACCCTTGACAGGATACAAAAGGAGCTGGGTGAGAGTATATATACGGAGATAAAGACAGAAAACCAGATAAACAGGATAAACTCAAGGGCTAATCCCAGAAAGGTGGAAAGAGTGCCTGCGGGTGCGGTCTTTGTGGGTAGGATAGTCTTTAACTTATACAAAGAAGAGGACAAGAAACTTCTCTCTTTGCTTTTACGGGGCATGGGGATGTTGGAGGATAACTATCTTGGTGGTTATGGTTCAAGGGGTTCTGGAAGGGTGAAGTTTGAAAAACTAAATGTGGAGTTCAAGTCCGAATCCGCTTACCTTGGCAAGGCTGAGCCTAAGAGGATAGAAGGCAAAAAACTTGAGGAAATAAGTGCTGAAGATCTTCTTAAGCTATGCTCTTAACGCTTCTTTTTAAACCTTTTGGCTTTCTTAAGTCCTTACCAAGCAGTCATACTTTCTTTGGAGCTTTTTGCTGGGGTCTGAGGCTTTTGTATGGAGAAGATAGGCTAAGGAGGTTCTTAGAAGACTACAATAGCTCTCCACCTGTTATATTTTCCTCTCTCCTTTTCAGAGAAGGAGGAAGGCTATACTTTCCAAAGCCTGCGTCCCTTGGCTTAAAGATAGACCTAAGGAGCTTAGATAATAGGGAATTTTCTGCATACAGAAAGTATAAAAAGTTAAAGTCTCTGAGTTTTGTGTCTGAGGAGGTCCTTAGGGACTTTCTTATGGGAAATGCCATAGACTACGAGAAACTTCTCCAAGAAGAGAAGAGTTTTTTTGCAAAGGCTTTGGTCCCTCATGCCAGCATAAATAGGCTCACAAGCACCACCACGGGAGGAGAACTTTTCTTTGAAAGCATATTTGCCACTGGGGAGTTTTGTCTTTTGGTAAAGATAAACCGTTGGGAATTTGAGGAAAAACCAGAGAAGCTTCTGCCTGCCATATATAACCTCTTGCCCTTGGGTGGCAACAAGTCTACTGGTATGGGGCTTTTTAGTGTAAGCCTTTTAAAAACTCCAGAGTGGCTTTCACAGTGTACGGAAAAGGCAGGGGAATATTTCTATAGCCTCTCGGACTTTTTCTACTCACAAAATGTTGACCTGCAAGAAAGCTACTACGACGTGGAAGTGAGAAGACCTGCGGTGGAAAACTACTTTGGAAGACATGGAAACCTCTTGTGGAAAAAGCCCATGCCCCTTATAAAGGCTGGTGCAGTTATGAAGGTAAGAGACAGCTCAGGCTACTACGGAAAATTGAAACAGATTTCTCACAACCTATACCACTATGGATATGCCTTTCCTCTATACTTGAGAGGTGGAAAGCCATGTTAAACCTTAGCTTGGAAGTTCTAAGCCCAGTGCATATAGGAAGTGGAGAAAGGATTACCAAGTGGGAGTATACGATAAAAGATAACTTCCTTGAGGTTTATCCCTATCAACACTTGATAGCTCACCTTTTAGAGAAAAATCCCGCCTTCCTTCAAAACCTTAGAATCTTAATGCAAAACAGAGACTTTAGCCTCTCTAGGCTAAGGGAGTTAGGGATTGATGTGGGAAATCCTCTCTATAGAATTGAGATAGTTGGTTCTCTAAAGACTAATGAGGTGGAGCTGTTTATAAAGTCTCTTGGCATGCCTTATATACCCGGCAGTGAGTTAAAGGGTGCTCTAAGGACTGCCTATATGGGTGGTCTTTTACTGGCGGATAAGGAATTGAGAGATAGGATAAGGCATATGCTAAGACAGAAGGTTAACAATAAGAGGGAGCTTGAAGAGTTTGGCTCAAAGGGTAAGGGCTTTGAAGAAAGCTTTTTCAATCCTGTGGGAAATGTGGATGCCAAGTATGACCTTTTTAAGGCTATAGCCTTCCCTGACCTGTTTTTTGAGCTAAGAGACCTATGCGTAGAAGTGCCAAAGATGATAGGTTCAGATAAATCGCTTTACGCTTGCGAAGCTATAAAGGTGGGGACAAGGCTGGAGGGTAAACTCCTCATTGAGAGGTCTTTGATTGATAGAATGATACGCGTTGAAAAGTTAAATTACAAGCATTCGGACCTCAGCTGGGACAGGCTCAAGGAGCTTTCTAATAGCTTTTATAGCCTTGTTTTGGACTTGGAGATGGAATTTTTCAAGAATATGCCAGAGGTAAAGACACATCTGCAGGAAATAAAAAGAAGGATGGAGGAGGGTATTTTGCTACGCATAGGAAAGCACCAAGGCTATCTTAGCACCACCATTATGGCGGTTTTCAAAAAGGAAGACCCTGAGCTTTTTGAAAGGGTTTATGATGCCTCTGTTTCACAAAGCAGAAAAGAAAAGCCAAAGACGAGGAGGATAAGCTCCAAAAACCTCACCTTTGGCTGGGTGCTTATAAAAAATACAGGCTATCTAAGAGCTTAGATAATATTACTTGTATCATGAAGACTTTTGGGGATTCTCAATTCTCTATGTTTATATTCCCCAAGATAGATATAACTTGTAGTCTGCTTCAAAATACTATGACCTCTGTTATAATCTTTTATCCATAAACCTTTACGGAGGCAGGCATGAAACTGCACGAGCATCAGGCAAAGGAGCTTTTGAAAAGATACGGTCTTCCTGTGCCAGAGGGAAGAGTAGCCTTTAGCCTTCAAGAAGCCTTGCAGGCGTGTGAAGAGCTCGAGGACTTTCCTCTTGTGGTAAAGGCTCAGGTGCACTGCGGTGGGCGTGGAAAGGCTGGCGGTGTAAAGCTGGTCAAAAAGGCAGAAGAGCTCCAGCAAGCGGTGGAGAGTATGCTTGGGAAAGTGCTTAAGACCTTCCAGTGCCCTGATGGAAAACCTGTAAGCAGGGTATGGATAGAAAAGGCCACCAACATAGAAAGGGAATACTACCTCTCTATAACCCTTGATAGGGCGGTTTCTAAACCCGTTTTGATGGCTTCTGCGGAGGGTGGAATGGAAATAGAGGAGG
Organism: Aquificaceae bacterium; assembly: GCA_037925805.1. Lineage (GTDB taxonomy): Bacteria > Aquificota > Aquificia > Aquificales > Aquificaceae > Pampinifervens. The sequence goes on along the minus strand of JAXSOH010000001.1, from coordinate 71,410 downwards.
TTGCCAAAGAAAAACCAGAAGCCATATACATGCTCCATATAGACCCAGCTTTAGGTCTTATGCCTTCTCAGGCAAGAAGGATAGCCTTTAAGCTTGGACTTCCTGTAAACGAGTTTGTAAAGATAGCTTTGGCTCTCTACAAGGCATATATAGACCTTGATGCAAGCCTTGTGGAGATAAACCCACTTGTCCTTACAAAAGAAGGAAACCTTGTGCTTCTTGACGCAAAGGTGGAGCTTGACGACAATGCCCTAATAAGGCACAAGGACCTTGAAGAGCTTGAAGACCTCACTCAGCTTGACCCCCTTGAGGTGGAAGCAAAGAGGTATAGCCTTAACTACATAAAGCTGGATGGAAACATAGGGTGTATGGTAAACGGTGCAGGGCTTGCTATGACTACCATGGATATAATAAAGCTCGCAGGAGGAGAGCCTGCCAACTTCCTTGATGTGGGTGGTGGTGCCAATGTGGAGCAAATAGCCAACGCCTTTAGGATACTCATGGCAGACCAAAATGTAAAGGCGGTCTTTATAAACATCTTTGGTGGTATCCTTAGATGTGACAGGCTTGCCAATGGTCTCATAGAGGCTGCAAAGATGGTAGAAATAAAAGTCCCCGTTGTGGTCCGTATGGAGGGGACAAACGTAGAGGAGGGAAGAAGACTTCTGGCTGAATCTGGACTAAACTTTATAAACGCAGTGGATATGTGGGACGGTGCAAAGAAGGCAGTGGAGTTGGCAAGAAATGGACTTTAGTGTGGTAAGGGAAGAAGACTTTACTGGCTCTAACCCAGAAAACACTCTCATACACGGAGACTGCAGAACTGTAATGGATAAGCTACCAGATGGTATTTTTGATATGGTTTTTATAGACCCACCTTACTTTCTTCAGCTTCCAAAAAAGCAGTTAAGGAGATGGAACGTTCGCACAGAGGTTAACGGAGTGTGTGAGGAGTGGGACAACTTTGAAAACTTCCAAGCCTATGATAGCTTTGTGGAAGAGGTTTTACAAAGGGTAAAAAGAGTGATGAAAGAAACCGCAACTCTGTGGGTTATAGGAACATACCATAACATCCACCGCTGGGGCAAGATAATGCAAGATATGGGCTTTTGGATATTAAACGATGTTATATGGCTAAAAACTAACCCTATGCCTAATTGGCTTGGAGTGAGGTTTACAAACGCCACAGAAACACTTATATGGGCTGTAAAGGACAAAAGCGTCAAAAAATACACCTTTAACAAAGAATATGCAAAAGCCTTTGGCATTGGAAAGGTTTACGAGAATGTGTGGAGAATACCCATATGCACAGGGGAGGAAAGACTAAAGGACGGAAAGGGCAAAAAAGTTCATCCCACACAAAAACCCGTTGAACTTCTTAAAAGAATAATTCTTGTCTCTACAAGGGAGGGAGACCTTATTTTAGACCCTATGGCTGGAGTTGGGACTACTGGCTATACCGCAAGCGTGCTTGGTCGAAGGTGGACTATGATAGAAAAGAAGGGAGAATATATCAAATGGACTGTAGGGAGATTAAATAAAATGGAGATAAGCTATGCCTATTCCGTCTGTTAGGAAACTTTTGAACGATGTGATGAATATATTTCGTGACGGTAGAGAGTATAGGTTAAGAGATTTGATTTTAGAGCTAAGAAAAAATTTGCTTGAAAATGGAGTAGTTTCAGAAGATGAAGCATTAGAAAGACTAAGAAGTGGTCAAAGAACATTAGATAACAGAATAGCCTGGGCTGTAACCCATCTGCATGTTGCAGGTCTTCTACAGAGGAAAGATAGAGGCGTTTATATAATAAGCGAAGAAGGTAAGAAGGCCCTCAGGGATATGCCCATAGACCTTAAATATCTTGAGAGATACCCTGAATATAAGGAATGGATTGAGAATAAGAAACCTGACTTAAAAGAAACCTCGCAGGAAATAAATAGATTTGAAAGTGAAACAGTATACTTACCAAAAGAGGAGATTTTAGAGAAACTACAAAAGGATATGAAGACGGAGCTGGAAAATGAACTTATTGAGAGACTCAAAAATATAGACCCATATAAATTTGAGGTGCTGGTTCTGGAATTACTTAAGAAAATGGGATATGGAGAGCCTGAAACTACTCAAAAAACAAAAGATGAAGGCATAGATGGTGTAATTAAGGCAGATAAGTTTGGCTTTGATGAGATATACATCCAAGCTAAAAGATGGAAAAGCACAGTTGGGGTAGAAGTTATTAATACTTTTATAGGTACTCTTACGGGAAAAGGTGCTTCGTCAGGTGTTATAATAACCACATCAAACTTTTCAAGAGACGCTGAGATAGCAGTAGAAAGAATAAGGGCAAGTGGTATGAAGATAGTGCTTATAGATGGCAAGAGATTAGTAAATTTGATGATAGAACACAACGTAGGCGTATATGTTAAATACACCTATGAGATAAAAGCCATAGATGAAAACTTTTTTGAGGAGGTTTAGTCATGTCAATCCTTGTAGACAAAAACACAAAAGTAGTAGTCCAAGGTATAACAGGAAAAGAAGGCTCTTTCCATGCTACCCAATGCAAAGCCTATGGCACTCAAGTGGTGGCAGGCGTTACGCCCGGCAAAGGGGGTCAGTCTGTAGAAGGTATACCCGTTTTCAACACCGTGGAAGAGGCTGTCAGAGAAACATCCGCTAACTGCTCTCTCATCTTTGTCCCACCAGCCTTTGCAGGAGATGCCATAGTGGAAGCTCTTGATGCAGGCATAGAGCTCGTGGTATGTATCACGGAGGGTATACCGGTAAGAGATATGATGATGGTAAAGGACTACATGAAGAAAAACTACCCCAACGCCAAGCTCATAGGTCCAAACTGTCCGGGAGTGATAACCCCAGGCGAGGCAAAGGTGGGTATAATGCCAGGGCATATCTTCAAGAAAGGTTCTATAGGCATAGTTTCAAGAAGTGGGACGCTTACCTACGAGGCATCCTATCAGCTCACACAGTTTGGACTTGGACAGTCCACCGCGGTGGGAATAGGTGGAGACCCAGTTCATGGACTTTCTCACAAAGAAGTTATAGCCATGTTTAACCAAGACCCAGAAACAGAGGCTATACTTATGATAGGAGAAATAGGGGGAACCGCGGAAGAGGAGGCGGCAGAGTATATAAAAGAGCACGTGAAAAAGCCAGTCTTTGCCTATATTGCGGGTATAACCGCACCACCGGGAAGGCGTATGGGACATGCAGGTGCTATAATAAGTGGAGGCAAAGGCACAGCTCAAGCAAAAATGCAAGCACTTAGAGATGCAGGCGTGACGGTGATAGAGAACCCTGCCTTTATAGGGAAAACTGTAGCGGAGGCTATCGAAAAGATATGATTAAATATATGTTGATAAACTAAACCTGTGATATATTTTATAAACCCAAACTTTTAAGGAGGTGTTAATATGGCTCTGAAGACCAAAGTTGACCCAGATACCTGTACCTCATGCGAGCTCTGCTATGACAGAGTGCCAGAGGTTTACAAAAACAGAGGCGATGGAATAGCAGAGGTAGTAAGCCCTGGAGCTGACGGATGGATGACAGTTCCAGCAGAGCTTGAAAGTGAGGTCAAAGAGGTTGCTGACGAATGCCCCAGTGGGTCCATCATAACAGAGGAAGCATAAGCATAAGGATTGACATAGATACATGCACTGCCTGTGAGCTTTGCTACGATAGGCTACCAGAAGTTTTCGTAGACAGGGGGGATGGCATCCCCCTTGTTATGATAAGAGCTCCTATTGAAAGGATTTACGAAGAGCTTCTGCAAACAGCAGAGGACTGCCCCAGTGGCTCTATAATTCTATACTGAGTTGGATAAGATACTTTTTCTGGGAACCGCAGGCGGTAGAGCAAGCGTTTTTAGATTTTTGAGAAGGTCTGGAGGCTTTCTCCTTTTTTTATCTGGCTCACTGGTGCACGTAGACCCAGGCCCTGGTGCTTTTGTATATCTTCACCAACTTGGTATAGACCCAAAAAGTATAGACCTGGTGGTCTTGTCTCATATACACCTTGACCATTCCTCAGACGTTAATTCTGTGATAGAGTCTGCTACCGACGGAGGAAAGATAAGGCATGTGTCCCTGTTTGCTCCACGCTCTGCCTTTGAAGGGCATCAAAGAGTGGTTCTGCCCTTTATAAGAGAAAGGCTTGCCTTAGAAGGTTTTCTAAAAGAGGGTGAAGTGCTATCCTACAAGTCAGTGAGTGTAAAAGCTGTAATGAAACATACTCATCATGGTGCAGAGACCTATGCCTTGCTCTTTAACGATAGAATCCTGTATGTTTCCTGTGCTCTCTATGAGGATAAAATGTTAAGAATGTATCCTCCTAATGTAGATTTGATGATAGTAAACACAACCTTATATAGGAAAACAAAACCCATAGACCACCTCACAGTTGAAGATGCGGAGAAGTTAATTATTGGCTTAAAACCTAAGAAGGTTATACTAACCCACTTCGGATATGAATTTCTTTTACAGCATGACCCAGAAAAGGTTGCGGAAGAGCTCTCTCAAAAATATGGAATACCAGTGATCTCTGCCAAAGACTTTATGGAGGTAGCACTTTAGTGTTAGAGCAGTTATTCCCTGGGTTAAAGCAATGGGCGGAGGTGTTTGTGCAAGAACATGGTTATACAGCACTTTTTATCCTTTCCTTTACAGAATCCGTCATACAACCAGTGCCACCCTATCCCTTTATAGTGAGTGCTCCTCTCTTTAAGCTAAGTCCATACACAGCAGGGCTTGTAGCTTTTGTGGGAAATATACTGGGTGCTCTTGTAGCTTACTACCTTGCAAGAGTTCTGGGAGAAGCCTTTGTAAGAAAGGTCTTTGGTCAGAGACTTTACCTTAAGGGAGAAGCTCTCTTTAATAGATACGGCTTTTGGGCAGTGCTAATAGGAGAACCCTATAAGCTTGTATGTTGGATCGCAGGGCTCTTTCATATGCCAATTTGGAGCTTTATTTTGGCAAGTCTCATTGCAAGAGCTATTAGGATAGGTATATTTGTTTTCTTTGGTGATGTGCTTGGAAAATTTATAAACTAATGGGTGCGGGAGGACTCGAACCCCCAACCGGGCGGTTATGAGCCGCCCGCTCTGCCATTGAGCTACGCACCCTACAGAAAAAATATTATAAAACCTCTTGACAATCTTTGCAACTCTATGGTAGAGTTTTGGAAACTCCTTTAGGGAGGTAGTGCCATGAAGAAGTTTGTCCTTGCCTTTGCTCTGGTGGGAGCTCTCTGCAAGCCCATAATGGATGCGTCTCCCTTAGGCATGGGTGGGCCTTCAGAGGTCTCATACCAGAACAATGAGCCAAATGAGGAAATTTTTGACGTAGACACGGTCAGTAAGGTCTTAGCGATAGAGATATCCGTGGAAGAAGCCATGAAAGAGCTTCTCAATGTTAAAACTATAGAAACAGTCAAGCCAGACATATGGCCAGTGGTGGGTGTTATAACCTCAGACTACGGTTGGAGAACCATGGGAAGAAGAAGAGAATTTCACACTGGCATAGACATATCTGCACCCTATGGAACACCTGTGGTTTCCTCCTCTGACGGCAGGGTAATATACGCAGGATGGATAAGAGGCTATGGCAAAACAGTTATCATCTACCATGGTTATGGTTTTGCAACCCTATACTCACACCTATCAGACATAAAGGTTTCTTATTCAGACAGGGTTGTAAAGGGTCAGATAATAGGAAACATAGGCACTACTGGTAGGGCTTTTGGTCCACATCTGCACTACGAGGTTCTGAAATATGGCATAAGACAAAACCCAATAGCCTACCTACCTTAGAGTAGACCTCTCCTCTTTAGAGCATCCTCGTATATTCTCTTGTATAGGTGGTTCCACTCGGGGGTGCCTTCCACTATCCTCTTTGAATAAGACCTTATCCTCTCTCTTACCTCTTTGTCTATCTCTTCCTCTTCTCTAACCGCCTCCATAAGTATTTCCCTTATCCTGTTTCTTATTACGTTTGGTTCTTCGTATATCTCCACCTGAGGATCTTCCATTATCATGTCTCTTATTCTATGGGCTATCTGGTTCATCCTCTCCCTTCTTGAGGTGTGTATGTTCATCTCCTCTGCAAGCTTGCTCCTGACAGTTTTATAGGCGGTTCTGTAGTCAAGGCTTGTCTCTTCAAGAAGCTCTAACTTTTCCTTGAGTATCTCTTTTGTCTTTTCATCAAGCACTCTCTCTTGTTCTTCTGCCTCTTTGAATATGGCTATTACCTTTTTCCTAAAGGTGTAGGGGTCCTCTGGTTCTATTATCCTTTCGTTCTCAAAAAGCTCCTTTATTATTCTGTCCGCTATCCTCTCCACAAGTTTTTCAGGTAGCCTCATACACCGCCTCCTAAATTCTATCAATTATATCATAGGAAACTCTCAAGAAGGCTTTTGACTTCCTGCGTGTATTCACCGCTCTCTTCGTTAATTACAAGAGGTTTTTCAATAAATGGTAAGGGTTTTAAATTTTTCAGCCCATGTATACATACTATTTTTGCGTTTTTCTGTAGCTTTGAGTGAAAAAACCTTAAGGATTCTACTTCTATTCTGTAATCTTTCATATATATTATGGCTTCCACAAGACGATATGAAGCTATCAAAAGGTTGAAATGCCCTCCATCTCTAAGTAAAAAACTACCTGTTTTTACAAAATCTTCAAGACTTGTATCTGTTTCATGATGATAAGCATTTGCTGGATTATAGCCTTTATAAAAAGGCGGATTAACGACCACCACATCAAAACTCTGAGCCTTTAGGTAATTCTGTGCAGTTTTGAGGTCAAGGTCGATAACATGGATTTTCCCCTCAAGTTTGTTGAGCTTTATATTCTCTCTGAGAAGATGAAGCATCAAGGGGTCTCTTTCCATAGCCCAGACTTGGCAGGAGTGCTTTAGAGAGATAAGTATGGAAAGAGTGCCAAAGCCTGCACCAAGATCAAGAACCTTTGAGCTTTTTCTTATGCCTTTGAGGTTTGCCACAAATAGGATCTCTACTATAGACAGCCTGTGTGCTTTTGGCTGTTTGAGCCTTACCTTTCCTCTGAAAAAATCAAACTCCTTAGGTTCTTCCAAGCCGTTCAAAAAGTTCGAGCAGAGTTCTTGCCCTTTCTTTGGCTTTTTCCAGTTCTTGTATCTCTTCCATAGTTTGTGCGGTCGCTAACCTTTTCATTGCTTGGTCAAAGAGCTCCTTCTCCTTGCCAGGGTCAATATCTCCTATGTTGTAGGCTTCTTCTGTAAGGATTATGACCTTTTCAGGTGTTACGTCCACAAAGCCATAGGTTACTGCGATACCGTTCTCTTGCTTGCCATCAAAGTATACAAGCCCTGGCTTTAGCATGGTCATAAGATATATGTGCTTTTCAAGAACGCCTATCTCGCCCTCTTCAGTGGGTATGTTTACAGAATTCACCTCTTTTGAAAAATGAAGCCCCTGTGGTGTGACTATTTCTACCTTTATCATAGCGTTAAAATTATACCATGAAGGCTTATCCTCTTGGCAAACTTCCGCGCATGCTCTCAACCACCCTTTTCCATGCTATGGCAGAGCAAGGATATGAGGGGCTGATAATTTGTGAACCAGAGGATACATATATAAGCTTTGGCTACTTTGACAGAGCTTATGAGCTTATTGACCTTAAAAAATGCAAGGATTTAGGCATAGGTCTTATAAGAAGGCAAACGGGTGGCGGTGCGGTTCTGCTATCGCCAGGTCAGGTTTTCTATCAGCTTATACTTCCCAAGGGAATGGTTCCCTTCAAGGTTGAAGATGCTTACAGAAAACTCTCACAACCCATTATAAGGGCTTACGCAAGGCTTGGGCTTGAGGTGGAATACAAACCCATAAACGACCTTGTGGTCAAGTCATCTCAAAGAAAGATAAGCGGTCAGGGTGCTGGAGATATAGGGAAGTTTTTTGTCTTCGTGGGAAATATCCTCCTAAGGTTTGACCCAGACCTTATGGCGGAGCTTTTTAATCTTCCAAACAAACACATAAGGGAAAAGGTCAGGCAAAGCCTTTGGGAAAACCTATCGTGGTTAGAGAGGGAGTTAGACAGAAGCTTTAGCTCACAAGAGGTCGCATGGGTGCTCCTTGAAGAGTTCTCTAAGGACTTTGACCTTGAGGTTTGCAATGAAGTCCCCAAAAGTGCCCTTGAGCTTGCAGAAAAGTTAAGAGAGGAGATGACCTCTGAGGAAACTCTTCTTGAAGATACAGGAAGAAGGCACGACCTTATAAAGATAAGGGAAGAAGTCTATGTGCCACGGCATTAGGTTGCTAAACTTTAGCTTATATTTTACGATACTATTAAATGGGAGGATGGTATGTTTGGTGCTACCTTTGGTATAGTTGCTCAGGGGCTTGAGCTTTTTAGAAAGTCTGCGGACATAAGGAACAGAAATATAATTAATGCCAACAACCCTGACTATGCCCAAGAGGACCCTCTTGTAAAGAGTTTTGCTCCCGTAGGTGTAAGACTTGAAGATGTAATAAGAAATCAGAATTTCTACTACATGTCTCTGAGAAATCAAAAACTTTCTCTTGTTTCTTCTCTTGATACTACGATAAAAGGCAATTCTCAGGTAGAAAGTCTTTTTCAGGAATTTACTCAAGGGCTTGGTGGAAGCGAGTATGTGAACCGTTTCTTTGAATCCTATCAGAACCTTATGAAAGAGCCAACAAATCAAGGTGCAAGAAGTGAGTTTATAAATTCCGCTCAGGGTTTAATATCCTATATGAAAGACAGAAAAAGAGATTTAGACCGTATCCTTGCTGGCACAGACTACGACATGAGGCAATACATAAACAAGATAAACACCCTGTCAAAGAAGATCGCTCAGATAAACCAAGATATACTCACTGGCTACGCTCAGACCTACTCAAGGGGTAAGGACTACAGAAACCTACTTGACGAAAGGGACAGCTACCTCAGGGAACTGTCAGAGCTAATAAACATACAGGTTCAGGAGGATGATATAGGCAGGGTTAGGGTAGAAACCAGCCAAGGCTTTGTGCTTGTAGAGGACCGCTACAACTGGGAGCTTAAATACGATGCAGGCAACAGAAGAATTTTGTGGAAGTCAAAGGATGGCTCAGAAATTGATATAAGCGGTCTTATAACCGGTGGTAAAGTTAGAGGGCTTTTGGACTTTCAGCAAGACCTTTCGGGTTATGTAAACCAGCTTGAGGGGCTTTCCAGAAGGCTCATAAGCGAGGTAAAACTGCCTCTCAATAGTCAGGCAACAAACAACTGGTTTTGGCTAAGAAACCTTAGCGACCCAAACGTAGGCCTTGGCTTTTCTGGAAGTATAACCTTTAACTTCCCTGGTGGTCCTGTAGTTCTTAACTATTCATCCACAGATAGCCTAAACGATATCATAAACACTATAAACACAGACCCAACGCTTAGCGGTAGCTTTTCTGCAAGTCTTATCCAGAACCCCGATGGCACTTACACTATGCGTATAACTGCCAACGACCCATCTTACACCATAGAAGACAGTAATAACCTCATACACAGGTCTGAGCCTCTCTTTACTGGGACGGCTATTAGCGACATGGCTCTAAATTCAAACATAAATAACTACATACAAAACCTTGACTACGAAAGGGTGGATGAGTTTATGGATTTTTCAAGAAGTTGGTGGGAAGGTTCAAAGACATTATACAATCAGATTGTGGACAGTGTAGCCTCAAGACAGAGAGACCTAAGAACTAAATATGATATAGAGAGTGCCCTTCTTAACTCTCTGAACACAAGGATTCAGGAAATGCAAGGTGTTTCTGTGGATAATGAATTTATTGAGCTTATGAAGGTACAAAGAAGCTACGAAGCCTTAGCAAGAACTATAAATGCCATGGATGAGATGCTACAGGCTACATTAAATATGTTGTGAGGTGAAAAGCCATGAAAGTGCCAGATAATTTTCTTTTTTCTCTCTTTCAGGAACAAGATGCAAGAATAAGGAGACAGCTCGCAGAGAAATCTTTGGAGATATCCACGGGCAGGAAGTATAGGAATATCTCCGATAATCCGTCCAGCACATACAATGTGCTTGAGCTTAAAAAGGATATTTCTCAGCTTTCTCAATATTCAAAAAATAGGCTTTTTGCGGACACTGCTCTGAGCTATGCGGATTTCAATTTGGAAAAAATCACGGATACTCTCAACCAACTTTATGCACGGGCAATACAGGCAAAAAACCAGATAATACAACCAGACCAGCTCGTGTCTATAGGAAACTTCTTCAATGCAGGTCTAAAAACATTGATTGACAGAGCCAACGAAAGGCTTGGAGAAAACTACATCTTTGGCGGAGCAAGCTTGACCCAAAAACCCTTTGACGAAAACACACTTCGGTACGAAGCCTCAGCAGAAAACTTTAGCGTGTGGCTTTCCGATAATTACAGAGTTGATACCTTTCTCAGAGGTGATCAGGTTTTTGGCGTAAACGTTGCTGTATCCATTGCCAGTTTTGCAAGTCCGGGAACAAACTTCAATACTGCAGGAACTTTGGCAATAAGTATAGGAGCAAGTAACATAAATGTGAGTTATTCTACCACTCAAACTCTTAACGACCTTACTAACTTTATAAACTCCAACTATTCCAATCTTGTGAACGCTAGGATAGCTCAGACCTCAAGCGGTACGTATTCATTGGTATTGATACCAACGGAGGTAAGCAAAGAAATATCAGTATCAGATACTACAGGCGGAGACTTTGATTTAGGTCAAGTAGACTTTAACTCTCCTAATGTGCTTCAGGTTGTTAGAGACATAGGACAGAAACTTTCCAACGGTATTCATCCCGATGATACAGACCTTGCTATACTCCAGAGAGCTTTTGAGAGGATTTCATACAGAAGGTCTCAGGTAGGTGCCTCCCTTTCTCAAGTCAAGAACCTCCAACCTGTGCAGGAAAATTTCAGTGACAACCTGAATAAACAGAAATCCGAACTTGAGGATGCGGAGCTGTCTCAAAGTATAATGGACTATACTCGCTACAGGATTGCCTACGAAGCCCTTATGAGGATAATAGCAGAGCAGAAGGATATGAGTATACTTAGGTATGTAAGATAAGAGGCTCAATCTCTGGTTGTCCATTCTTCTTTGGAAAGTTTATAAGCAAACCCGACTGGCAGCTTCTAAGTTCCCTATCAGAGGAATGTTTTATGGAAACTAAATAAGCCCTCAACTGAGCTCTGTGGCTTTCATTTAGTTTTTCAACGGTTTTTAGCTCTATTATGACGGGTTTTTCGATTAGAAGGCCATTCACCTGACAGGGTCTTATTATGAAATCTGGTCTATCAAGCCCTAAAGGGATACCCTTGTAGAATATCTCAATGTTTACCTCTCTTTGAAAGCGAAAGCCCCTTTCTCTTAGTTCATAAGCCATAGCACTCTGGTATATGCTTTCATCAAATCCAGCCCCTAAATGGCTGTAAATCTCCTTGGCTATCTCTTCCATAAGATCCCTAATTGGCTTAATGTCAAACATCTTTGTTTCTCAAAGGAGTATTTTTCTTGAATTTTACCATAAAGCCCATCTCCAGACAACTTCTAAAAACCTCACATAAAAAACTTGACAAAACCCTGCTAAAGTTTTATATTAGATACCACACTCTACAAAGGAGGTGTTTTATGGCGGAGAAGATCATAGGAATAGACCTTGGGACAACAAACTCTGTGGTGGCGGTGATGGTGGGTGATGAACCTGTGGTTATTGCCAATCAGGAGGGTTCAAGACTTACGCCCTCTGTGGTTTCTTGGACAAAGGAAAAGGAGGTGCTTATAGGAGAGCCTGCAAAAAGGCGTGCCATACTTGACCCAGAAAACACCATATACGAGTCCAAAAGGTTCATAGGTAGAAAATACGAAGAGGTGCTTGATGAAGCAAAACGCGTCTCCTACAAGGTGACTGCTGATGATAAGGGAGACGCCAGCTTTGAGATGCCCAACATAGGCAGGATAGTCCGTCCAGAAGAGGTGGGTGCTCAAGTCCTCAAAAAGCTAAAGGAAGCTGCGGAGGCATACCTTGGAGAGAAGATAACCAAGGCGGTTATAACAGTCCCTGCTTACTTTAACGAAAGGCAAAGGCAAGCTACAAAAGATGCGGGTAAGATAGCAGGTCTTGAGGTGCTCAGAATCCTCAATGAGCCAACCGCTGCAGCACTTGCCTACGGACTTGATAAGAAAAGCGATGTAAAGATACTTGTCTACGACTTTGGTGGTGGAACTTTTGATGTTTCTATCCTTGAAGGTGGAGAAGGAGTAATAGAGGTCAAGGCTACCGCAGGAGATACACACCTTGGTGGTGCAAACATAGACGAAAGGGTAATGGATTGGCTCATAGAGGAGTTCAAAAAAGAAACGGGTGTTGACCTAAGAAAGGACAGGACAGCCTTACAAAGACTAAAGGAAGCCAGCGAGCAGGCAAAGAAGGAGCTCTCCTTTAAGTTGGAAACAGAGATAAACCTACCCTTCATAACTATAGACCCATCTACCAATCAACCCTTGCACTTGCAGAAAAGGCTCACAAGGGCAAGACTTGAAGAGATGATAAAAGACCTTGTAGACAGGACTATGGATATTGTGAAAAAAGCCCTTGAGGATGCCAAGCTAAGACCTCAGGATATTGACGATGTGGTGCTTGTGGGAGGTTCTACGAGGATTCCTCTTGTTCAGCAAAAGATAAAGGATTTCTTTGGGAAAGAACCACATAAGGGTGTAAACCCAGACGAAGTTGTGGCGGTGGGTGCTGCCATACAGGCAGGCGTGCTCTCTGGAGAGGTCAAGGAAATACTCCTTGTGGACGTTACTCCTCTGTCTCTTGGTGTGGAAACTTACGGTGGTGTTATGACGGTTCTTATACCCAGAAATACGCCCATACCCTACAGAAAGTGTGAAACCTTTACCACCGCCAGCGACTACCAGACAGAGGTGGAAATCCATGTGCTACAAGGTGAGCGTCCTATGGCAAGGGACAACAAATCCTTGGGTAAGTTCTACCTAACTGGCATACCGCCAGCACCCAGAGGCGTTCCAAAAATAGAGGTGTGCTTTGACATAGACGTGGATGGTATATTGCATGTGACCGCAAAGGACTTAGGGACAGGTAAAGAGCAGTCCATAAGAGTTCAAGCATCCTCGGGTCTCACGCAGGAAGAGATAGAAAAGATGGTAAAAGATGCTCAGCTCCACGAAGAAGAGGACAAGAAAAAGAAGGAGCTGGTGGAAGCCAAAAACCAGCTTGACCAGCATGTTTACAACCTTGAGAAGGTTCTCAAGGAAAACAGAGAAAAATTACCCGCAGATATGGTCTCAGAGGCAGAAAGGACTATAGAAGAGGCAAAAAGGGTTTTTGCAAGCTCTCAGGATGTGCAGGAAGTAAGAAGGGCTACTGAAGGAGTGCTTGAGACTGCAGGCAAGTTGGGAAGCTATTTTTATCAAGAGCAGACCACACAAAAGGGTGAAGGTGGAGACGTTATAGAGGGAAAGCCTATATGATATAATATAGACCGCCAATGGCGGTCGTTTTCTTTTTACTTATTCTTTTGTTCTTAGGTGTGACTTCAGCCAACGAGAAAAAGCTGAGGGAAAGCTTTTTAAAGCTGTCAAACCCTCAGAAAGTCCACCAGCTCTATAAACTTCTTAATGTCAACTGTATATGGTATTGTGAAGGTGAGCCAACGGAGAACCTACAAAAACTCCAAGAAATACTTTCTTCTGCTGTCTACCACGGGCTTGACCCGGAAAGCTACAAACTTCCTGAAGGTATTGACCCAGAGCTTGCTACCACAGACACTTTCATAAAACTTGCTTACCATCTTTATTATGGAAGAGCCAGACCCTTTGAGCTATACAAGGGTTGGGCGGTTCCACCCAAAGGGGACAGGGTCCTTCAGGTGCTTGCAAATCTCATAAAAGAGGAGAGGCTTAAGGATTTTTTCTACGAGCTTGCTCCCAAAAGTAAGGACTATTGGTTTTTAGTGGAGCAGGCTAAGTTTTATCAGAACTTGTCCGACTTTGAATGGAGACCCATAAAGACTGCAAAGCCTCTGCGCTATGGGGATAAAAGTCCGTGTCTTGACGAGATAAGATTTAGGCTCTTTCTCTTGGGAGACTTGCAGGAGTATAGTCCATCTGAGAGTTTTGATGACCTATTGCTCCAAGGGGTAAAAACCTTCCAAAAAAGGCACGGTCTGCCAGAAAACGGAATTATAGACCAAAAGACCCTTGCGGAGTTGAACATAAGTCCAAGAGATAGGCTTAGACAAATATACCTAAACCTTGAAAAACACCGCTGGCTACCGGAGGACTTTAAGAGAGCTGTTGTGGTAAACGTGCCTTCTTTTGAGCTTTTTCTTATAGAAGGTGGCTCTATAAAACTTCATTCAAAAGTGATAGTAGGCAGGAATTATATACAAGACTTCAGACCCACACCCATGCTCTACAGCAGGATAGAAAGCATTACAGTAAACCCAAAGTGGTATGTGCCTGTAAGTATATCAACAAAGGATATACTTCCAAAGGTAAAGAAAAACCCAGAGTATCTTACAAGGAAAGGCTTTAGAGTATTCCGTGGAGAGGGGGAGATAGACCCACTGCAGGTGGACTGGAGCCAATATAACGAAAGGAACTTTCCCTTTAGGCTGGTGCAGGAACCTGGTGCAAGAAACGCACTTGGCACCATAAAGTTTAACTTTCCCAACGCCTTTGCGGTTTACTTGCACGACACACCAGAAAGACACCTTTTTAGACATACTAAGAGAGCCTTTAGCTCTGGATGTATAAGGGTGGAAAAGGCAAGACAGCTGGCTTTCGCAATATTGGGAGAAGGCTGGAATGACCGTAGGATAGAAAGTCTCATAAAAAGCGGACAGACCCAAGCTCTAAGGGTTAACCCACCAGTTCCTATATACATACTCTATTTTACTGCCTTTGAAAGAGATGGTATGCTCCATTTTAGAGAAGACCTTTATGGGTATGATACAATTTTGTCTCGTGCATTCTTTGGTTCTGGAGGTAAGAAATGACAAGAAGAGAGCTTTTAAAGTCAATGGGATACATAGGATGCCTGCTTATGACAGGTTCTCTGTCTTATGCCTCAGTTCTTGGGATTAAAGGCATTTCAGAGGGAGCGAGGTATCTTGACTTTTACTCAATAAACACAGGTGAGAGCCTCAAGGTTGCTTATTGGATAGACGGAGAGTATATAGAAAGTTCCCTTAGGGAAATAAACTGGATTTTGAGAGACTACAGAAACGGAGAGGTTGCTCCAATAGACGTAGGACTTCTTGACCTTGTGTATCTCATAACTAAGCTATCTGAAAGGGAAAGGATAGAGATAATATCTGGATACAGGTCTCCGTCTACCAACGCCTACCTTAGCAGAGTAAAAAGGGGTGTAGCTAAAGATAGCTATCACACGCATGGAAAGGCGATAGACATAAGGTTAGAGGGTATGAACCTAAGCCAGTTAAGAGACCTTGCGGTTAGCCTAAGGGCTGGCGGTGTGGGATACTATCCAAGGTCTGGCTTTGTGCATCTTGACACTGGACCTTTTAGGTACTGGTGATGATAAGGGTATTTGTGGGTTTTTTTACCACCAAGAAGATACAGGAGGCTGTGGAAAAGCTACAAGTCCAAAGTGAAAGGTTTATAAGGGGAAAATGGGTTGAGCCACAAAACTTTCATATGACCTTTCAGTTTATAGGTGACATACAACAAGAAAGGCTCACAGATCTTTTGAAAACTCTTCAGGAAATAGCACAATCTAATAAACCCATAAGGGTAAAGTATAAGGGCTTAGGAGTCTTTCCAAGCCTTGACAGAGCTAGGGTTCTTTGGATAGGTGTATCAGAGGGTCATAGACAGCTTATAGACCTTGCCAAGAGCATAACAAGGGCAAACAGACAGGTAGGCATAAAGGACGAGGGCAAACCCTTTCACCCACATGTAACCATATGTAGGATAAAGGAGTTTGATAAAAGAGCCCTCAAAGACCTCCTGCGTCAGCAGGAAAACACTCTCTTTGGAGAAGACCTTGTGGACAGAGTGGCACTTGTAAAAAGCTCTCTGACCTCTGTGGGACCCATATACACTGTAATAGAGGAGTTTTATTTCCATGGGTGAATGGACTTACGAAAAGGCTGGAGTTAGCATAGAAAAGGCGGAAGTCTTTGTGGAATATATAAAGGAAAAGCTAAAGACCTTGCCTCAGCAAGCTCTACTCTTTGGCTCCTTTGCCAGCGGTGTAAAACTCAAGGGCTACAAGAACCCTGTCCTTATGCTTACAACCGATGGTGTGGGAACAAAGCTAAAAGTAGCTCAGGCGGTAGACGTTCACAACACGGTGGGTATAGACCTTGTTGCTATGAACGTAAACGACCTTTTGACCACTGGTGCAAATCCTATGGCTTTTCTTGACTATATAGCGACAGGCAGGATAGACCTCAAGATTATGAAGGAGCTTATGGATGGTATAGTGGAGGGTTGTAGGCTTGCAGAAGTGTCCCTTGTGGGCGGAGAGACTGCAGAGATGCCAGACTTTTATCCAGAAGGTGTGTATGACCTTGCGGGTTTCTGTCTTGGAGTGTGCGAGGAAGAAGAGCTCATTACTGGAGAGAACATTAAACCCGGAGATGTTATAATAGGTTTTCCTTCAAGCGGGTTTCATAGCAACGGATACAGCCTTATAAGAAAGGTGTTAGAAGACTGTGGTGTAAGTTATCACGATAAATTTGAAGGCAGAGAGGTCTGGGAAGTGCTTTTAGAACCCACTAAAATATACCTACAAGAAGTGCGTGCACTGAAATCTTCTGGCGTAAGGATAAAAGGAATGGCTCACATAACAGGTGGCGGTATCCCGGGGAATCTTGTTAGAATACTTCCAGAGGGTCTAAAGGCGGTCGTGGAAAAGGATAAAATTCCAAAAAACCCAGTGTTTGACTGGATAAGGGATTTAGGAAAAATACAGGAGGAAGAAATGTTTAAGACCTTTAACATGGGCGTGGGTTTTATGGTGGTTGTTGAGAAGGAAGATATGCCTACAGTTCTTAGTAGGGTTTATTCTTCCTTTGTTTGCGGTTTTGTTGAGGAGGATAAGAGGAGTGTGGTTATTGTTTAGGGCTTTTTTGTTTGTCTTTTTTCTCTTTAGTTTCTCTTTGGCGGGGGTCATAAGGGAAGTAAAGGTAGAAGGTGCACAGTTTGTGCCAGAGGATGTGATACTTGGGCTAATAAATCTAAGGCAGGGTAGTCTATATAGCCCAGATATGGTCAGGGAAAGCATAAGACGCATGTATAGGACTGGCTTTTTTGACCAGGTGGAGGTCTACGAAGAAAGGGTAGGCGATGATGTGGTGCTTACGTACAAAGTAAAGGACTTGCCTGTTATATACAAAATAGAGTTCACAGGCAATAAAAAAATAAAGTCTGATGAACTTGAAAGGAAGATAGGTATAGAAACAGAAATAGGCAAAATAGACCCAGATGAGATTACAAGAGGATTTACATCATCGCCTGCAATAGAAGAAAGACTGGAAATTCAAAGAAGGCTCAGGCTCGGAAGGGTGCTTACCCGTGAGGAGTTAGAGTTTATAAAAAAGAGAATAGTAGAAGCATACCTAAAGGAAGGATATCCAAATGTTGAGGTAAGCTACGAGCTTGTCCCAAAGAAGGGAGCATCAAAAGTGGTCTACAAAATAGTGGAGGGAGAGCCAGAGTACGTAAGTAGTATAAACTTCATAGGAAACCAGAGCTTCAGCAGAGGCAGGCTTCTTGAACTGATGGAAACAAAGCCAGTTAACCCTTTTGCCTTCAGGTTTAAACCACCCTTTAGTGAGGATGTGCTAAAAGAAGATGTAAAAAAGATAAGAGATTTCTATCGCTCCGAGGGCTTTCTTGAGGCACAGGTGAACTATTCAATAAAGAAGGAAGGAAACAGATATGAGATAGACATAAAAATACAAGAGGGACAAAGATACAAACTATCTGACCTAAGAATAGAAGGCAACACTCTGTATGCCTACTCTGAGCTGGTGGGAGACCTACTTAGGAAAAACAGAGGTGGCTACTACAGAAGGGAAGTTATAGACAAGATAAAGGGAAACTTAAGAAGACGCTACTCAGAGATAGGATTTCTTGGAGTCTTTGTAGAGGAAGTGGAAAGAGTGGATAGTGAAAACAAGAAGGTTAACGTGACCTTGAAACTTCAGGAAGGCGAACCTATTTATGTAGATAGAATAGAAGTCCAAGGCAACTATGAGTCAAGGGATTATGTGATAAGGAGAGAATTGAGATTCCAAGAAGGTGAGCTGGCAAATCAAAGGGAGATAGAGCGTTCAAGGACGAGGATTTTTAACCTTGGATACTATCAGGATGTTTCTATAGAGCCATTTCCATCTTTTGGTAATAATTGGGACTTCACCGCAAGGGTAAGAGAAAGGTTCACAGGGCAGTTTTCTGTAGGACTTGGCTATAACCAGGTAACAGGACTTTCTGGATTTGTATCTCTGCGTAAGGGCAATTTTCTTGGAACAGGTGACATAATAGGCATATCCTTATCCTATGGAAGTAGGTTTAAAGAAAATGCCTTCTCTTATACAAAGAAATGGTTCCTGAACCAACCCATAGACCTCACAACCTCTGTTTATGACAGAAGGGTAGAATACAGCACATACACAGTAGAAAGGACTGGTGTAGATTTTATCCTCTCAAGGGAGTTTGCGGAGTTCTGGAGAGCAAGTGCAGGCGTTAGCTTTCAAAAGGTGAAATACAGCAATATATCCCTTGATGCCTCACCCCTTGTAAAGGGAGAGGCTGGGACGAGAGAATCAAGAAAGCTAACCTTTGGTCTTAGCAGGGACACAAGGGACAATTACCTGTTTCCTTCAAGCGGTTCTCTTACAGAGCTGGGCTACGCAGTGGCAGTGTCTGTGTTGGGAGGAAACGAAAAGTTCAACAGAATTACACTTTCTCATCAGCAATTTTTCAAAGATGTGTGGCTTGATACTGGTTTTATACTCGCTCTTAGAGGTTCTGTGGGTATTGTTGAACCCTACGGTGGTAAAAGAGTGCCATTAGATGAGAGGTTTTTCGTAGGAGGTGATTTTACCATAAGAGGCTATAGATACGGCTACGCAGGACCTCTTGACCCTAACACAAAAGACCCCATAGGTTCAAAAAAGCAAGTTATCGTAACTACAGAAGCAAACTATCCACTATATAAGGACATACTATACCTTGGAGTCTTCTACGATACAGGGCTTGGATTTAACGACTGGAATGAGCTAAAAAGGGAAAACCTCAGGGGTGGCTATGGTGCGGGAATAAGGTTTGTGACACCCATTGCTCCCATAAAGTTAGACTGGGCTTTTAAAACGAAAAAAGTGCCAGGCGATGAGTCAAGAAGCAGAATACACTTTGTGTTAGGATTTTATTTCTAATGATCCCAAAAGCTTTGACCGTAGCTGGCTCTGATAGCGGTGGCGGTGCTGGAATACAGGCTGACCTAAAAACCTTTACCGTGCTTGGTGTTTACGGTATGAGTGCTATAACTTCTATAACCGTCCAGAACACAGTGGGAGTTTACCAAGTTGTAGACCTTCCCCCAGAGGTGGTTTACGAACAGATAAAGGTTGTGGTTGAGGACATAGGCGTGGATGCCTGCAAAACTGGTATGCTCTCCAATGAAGATATAATAAGGGCAGTGGCAAAGGCTATAAAGGACGCAAAGATTGAAAAGCTCGTGGTTGACCCTGTAATGAGAGCAAAGTCTGGAGACCCATTACTAAAGCAATCTGCAAGAGAAACGCTTATAAGAGAAATCCTTCCCCTTTCTCTTGTGGTGACTCCAAACATTCCAGAAGCAGAGGAACTATGTGGTTTTGAAATAAGAAGCCTTGAAGACATGGAAGGAGCTTGTAAGAAAATACTTTCTTATGGTCCCTCTGCGGTGGTGGTAAAGGGAGGACATATGGAAGGCAAGGAGTCGGTGGATGTATTTTACGATGGGCAGAGTTTTGAATACCTGAGGGGTAGGTTTATAAAGACAAAAAACACCCATGGCACTGGGTGCACCTTCTCCTCTGCTATAACTTCCTATCTGGCAAAGGGATACAGCCTCATAGACTCCGTCCGTATGGCAAAGGAATACATTCAAAAAGCCATAGAGAATTCCCTACCTATTGGCAAAGGACATGGACCTCTCAATCACATGTGGCCCTTCTACTCCTTTAAAACATAAGCAACTGCCACAGAGAATTCTCTTTCGTGAGACAAGGAGACCAAAACCTTCACATCTTCGTAGCCTCTTTTAAGTATTCTCACCTTTGCAGGCTTCCCTCTATCACCAAAGACTTCTATCTCTGAAAACTTGAGAACCACACCATAGACTTGATAAAAGGCTTTTAGCACCGCTTCTTTGCAAGCCCACCGTGCAGAGAGACATTCATAAAAGGCCTGCTGACCCATACAGTATCTCAGCTCTTCTTCTGTGTAAACGCGTTTAAGGAATCTCTCCCCAAACCTTTCCACTGCAGACTTTATCCTCTGATTGCTTACTATGTCTATGCCTACCATGATAAACTATCTTACATGTCCTTGCTTATTCTTAGCGTGGTATTTTACTTTTTGGCATTTGTGTCCTCCTTGGCTTCTTACTTTATAAACAGAGTTAGAGAACTCACCCGTCTTTTTTTATCTTCCGCCTTGATATTTTATATACTTCACACGAGCACCCTTTCTCTCAAGGTTCGCAGTTTTCCTTTTGCGGACATATACGGCTTTTATTCTCTCTTGGGGAATGTAATACTAAGCATCCTAATACTTGCCTCCTTTAGATACGAACATCTTTGGAAGTTTTCTGCCTTCTTTGCCATATTTGGAATACTTTCCAATCTACTTGCTATGCCTGCAGAGCCCTCACCCTACAGAAGTCCTCTGTATAGCCTCCATATTACCTCTGCACTTGCATCCTACGCATTTGCTTTCTTAGGTGGTTTCTCATCCATATTAAAACTCTTTCTTGAAACAAGGCTAAAACACAAAAATATAACAGGCTTTTTTATGCCTCTTAACCTTCTCAGAGGAGCGGAGAGGCTTTCTATGAACCTAAGCTTTCTTTTCTTTACGCTTACCCTTATCTTTGGAAGCTTTTGGAGCAGGAGCTTTTTTGGAAAACACTGGGTAAGCGACCCAAAGCTCGTCTTTGTGCTATACCTGTGGACATACTATGCATTAATAGTTCACCTCAACCTTCTCAAAAGAATAAAGCCCAAAACCCTATCTTACGCCATTATACTTGGTATGGTTTTTACTGTGCTTAACATAATCTTTGTTAGACATGAACTGTAAGAGAGTTTTTCTCGTAGGTTTTATGTGTAGTGGAAAGAGCACCGTGGGTAAACTTCTTGCGGACATGTTAGGCTGGCGGTTTGTGGACATAGACAAGGAAGTTGAAAAGACAGAAAAGATGAGTATACCTGAGATATTTGAAACCAAGGGAGAAGACTATTTTAGAAAGCGTGAGTTAGAGGTTCTTATGGATTTGGTAAAAGATGAGGGACTTGTCATAAGCACAGGAGGTGGGTTGGGTAGCAACCCCGAAGCTATGGAGCTAATGAAAAGCTCAGGTCTTGTTGTTTGGCTAAGAGTGGCTTTTGAAACTTTTTTGGAAAGATGCGGGAAAGACCCATCAAGACCCCTTTTAAGAAAGAGCAAGGAAGACCTTCTTAAACTCTTTGAAAGCAGGTCTAAAATTTATGGCAAAGCCCACCTTGAGCTTGATGGGACGATAGACCCCTCCTTGCTTGCAAAGAATATAATTCATGCTTGCAGAAACTACACTTTTACTTTATAATGAACTCCAAAGGAGGTATTATGTTGAAAAAAGCAGTTTTTCTCTCAGCGGTTATGCCTGCGGTATTTTCTTTTAGTGCTTGTGGACAAGGCTCAACTACTTGTCCTACAAAGGAGCAAGTCAAAACCTCTGTGAAGGAGTTTATACCTAAAGACTTTAGCGTTGAATCTGTATCCCAGATGCAAAACATAAGTGGTCTTTGTGAAGTAGTTATAAAGGTTGGGTCACAGCCTTTAGTTTTCTATATGGACGGCAAAGGTGAATACTTGCTTGCTGGCAATCTGATAAGCGTAAAAGACAAAAAGAATATAACCAGAGATAGACAGCAGGAGTTTATGAAGGTATCCGCAGACCAGCTTAAAGAGTTAGAAAAGCATGTAAATGTGAAACATGGAGAAGGAAGCAAGTATATATACTTTATAACAGACCCAGACTGCCCCTTCTGTAAAAGGAGCAACCCAATAGTAGAGGAGTGGGCAAAGAAAAATAACGTCCAGATAAGGCTCATATTCTTCCCCCTTCCCATACACCCAGAAGCCTTTGGTAAAGCAGTGTCAGTAATATGCGACAAGAAGGGCTTTAAGGAATACTCAGAAGGGTATGTTTCTCAAAACCAGTGTGAAGAGGGCAAAAAGGCAGTCGAGGCAAACCTTGAACTTATGGATAAGCTTGGCATAGGTGGAACACCAACCTTTATAGGCATGAATGGGAAAATGCATTCAGGGCTTCCAACGGAGGAAGACCTTAATAAGCTTATAAACTAAATGCAATGGATAGAAGAGGAGCTTGAAAGGCTCAAGCTTGAAAGCCTATACAGACAAAGGAGCCTAAGAGAGGATCTTTTAGACTTTTGCTCTAATGACTACCTCGCACTGAGAGACCATCCTGAGGTAATTGAAGAGAGTGTGAGGGTTCTCAAAGATTACGGGCTTGGTTCTGGAGCTTCTGCACTGGTATCTGGCTATACAAAGCATCACAGAGACCTTGAAGACAAACTGTCTGAGTTTAAGGCAGTGCCCTGCTGTGTTCTTTTTGGCTCTGGTTATCTTGCCAACCTTGGCACCATACCTGCCCTTGTGGGAGTGGGTGACCTTTTGCTGAGCGATGAGCTTAACCATGCAAGCATTATAGATGCCTGTAGGCTCTCTAAGGCTAAGGTGCTTGTTTATAGACACAGAGATTACCAGCATCTTGAGGAGCTTCTCAGGAGTTATAGGAAAAACTATAGGAGATGTCTTATAGCCACAGATACGGTTTTTAGCATGGATGGAGATATAGCGGATATTAAGGCACTCAAAAGGTATGCAAGGGACTTTGATTGTATGCTATACCTTGACGAAGCACATGCGACGGGTGTGCTTGGAGCTTCGGGAAGAGGTGGACTTGAAGAGTTTGGAGAGAGTTGGGAGGAGTATACAGTGGTTATGGGAACGCTATCAAAAGCAATAGGCTCATATGGTGCATTTGTATGTGGTTCTAAGGCTATGTGTGATTATCTGGTAAACAGGGCGAGGAGCGTTATCTTCTCAACATCCCTTCCCCCAGCAGTATGTGCAGGCGCAAGAAAGGCTATAGAGATAATCCAGCGAGAAAACTGGAGGGTAAGAAAGCTGAAAGAGAGAAGCGAGTTGATCTACCGCAGGCTCTCTACATTCAGGTTTGAGGTTCTCTTCCACCACACCCCTATTCTGCCCATAATGGTTTACGAGGAAGCCAAAGCATTAGACTTGAGGGATAGACTTCTTAAGCAAGGAATACTTATTCAAGCTATAAGATACCCCACAGTTCCCAGAGGCATGGCAAGGCTAAGACTTACTGCAAGCCTAAAGCATACGGACAATGACCTAAAGAGGCTTTTTAAGTCCTTTGAAAATCTTTAACCCCCTCCCACCCCTTTGTTCCCTCCCATGCCCATCTTCTAAGTTACCTTACCAGATTTATTGTATCATCAAGCACTGCATTGGAAGAGGTTATTACCCTTGTATTTGCCTGATATGCCCTTTGAGCAGATATAAGATTTATAAACTCAGAGGCTA
Source organism: Aquificaceae bacterium (assembly GCA_037925805.1). GTDB lineage: Bacteria > Aquificota > Aquificia > Aquificales > Aquificaceae > Pampinifervens. Next base: position 47,483 of record JAXSOH010000001.1, on the reverse strand, counting down.
TATCCACGTTTGACATTTCTAACATGCCAGACCTGACCTTCTCCGCACTACCTGGGGTCATTATGGTTGGTGTGGAAATGGAAGTGTAAAGATTAGAACCTTTTTTTGTAAGTTCCTCTGGGTCGGAGAACACCGCCACACCAACCCTATAGAGAGGAAGAGACTTCCCGTTGGAATAAACACCAACCACCGCACCATCTTCGGACAGAACATAGACATCCACAAGGTCACCCTTGGCGTAGCCATTCTGCTCCACGGTAACTATAAAATCTGAAGCATACTGAGTTATGTATGAGTTGTCTATTATAGTGCCAACGCCCCCTGCTATTGCTTGAACCTCTTCACCTACTATAATCCTCCAATCCCCTATATTAGGAAATACACCTCCACTGGGAGTAGTTGTGCCTGTAGTGGCTGTATAGGCTACCGTAAGATTGGAGGTATTAAGATAATATACAAAGCTAAGCCCATCAGATGAAGGCTCTCTAATAACATTGACATCGTCGTATATGAGTGTGCCAGCAGGGTCAAAGGTTATGGTCCAGTCGCCTGACACCTCATAGCCAGCGTTTCCTGGGTCTACATCAGCCCTAAGAAATACCTGCCATGTGTTGACCGCTGTAGTGGAGTTTCTAAAAAAGATGTCCGCCTGATATGGAGTGCCAAGGCTGTCATATATGTTTATGGTATATTTGTAGTTGTAGCTGGAAGGGTTGTTTGGGTTAAATGCCACAGATGGGGGTGGAGAGGAGGAGTTTAGATTTGTTGGTCCTAAGAACTTTATACTTCCTGTAGCTTTTGGTGGAAGCTGAGGTATAACATTAATGTCCTCAAGACCTGTGCCTACGGTTCTTCCCCTTTCATCAACCCTGAAGCCCTGCAGTTTTAAACCACCAGAATTAACCATATAGCCGTCCCTGCTGAGCCTGAACTGTCCATCTCTTGTGTAGTAGTTAGTTCCAGAAATGGGGTCTTTTATTATAAAAAGTCCTCTGCCCTGTATAGCAAGGTCGGTGTTTACACCTGTCTGCTTGAAGTTGCCTATTGTCCAAAGCTTTTGCGTGCTATCAACCAAAATACCCGCTCCGTATGTGGTAGACTTAATGGTGTTGGTTACCGTATTCAGACCTATGGTGACCGAGGATATAACGTCCTGAAAGAGTGGTCTGCTTCCCTTAAAGCCTATGGTGTTTACGTTTGCCATATTGTCTGCGGTTATATCCATCCATGTTCTGTAGGCGTTCATGCCCGTTACTGCGTTAAAAAAGCTCCTCATCATGGCTAAATCCCTCCTGCATACATTAGTCTTGAAGGAGAGACAAGCTCTCCATTTTCAAGCTCAAAAAGCAGTTCATTTCCAGAAATACTAACAGACCTTACCTTACCCATAACACCAAGGTTTATACCATCAACTGGCATACCATTCTTAAGTAGTTTTATGCTGAATTGTCCCCTTGGTAGGTCGTCGATGTTAATAGGGTTAAGTCCTTTGTTTATATCTACTTGTAGCTCTTTTATCACATCATCTCCGTCCATTATCCTAAGGGTAGCACCCCTTATGTCCTGTGAAGACAAAAGATAATACTGCCCACCCTTTAGTGCGTCTATACTGTCTGTGGCAAAAACAAAATCCTTACCTACCAAGTTCAGGCTGGAAAGGAGCGTAATCTGATTGAACCAACCCTTTAGACCTTCCATAAAGCCCTTCATATCGTTCATGTACCTAACCTGGTTTAGTTTTGTCATATCGTCCAACATCTTTGAAAGGTCTTGAGGTTGGAAAGGGTCTTGATACTTTAGGGTCTCCATGTATATTTTCAGAAAGTCTTCAGAAGAGAGATTATCCATGCCTTGAGTGTAGTTGCTTGGCACTACCTTGGGCTCAGGCGGTTTTATATCGTAAGGGTTTGTGGGTCTAAGCTGTGCCATCTTTCTTACCTCCCTTATGTTTCTGAAATTCCTCCGCCAATATCTGGGCGAAGGTTTTTTGTTGGGCCTGCTGGGCTTGAAGACTACCCTTGAGGTCGTAAACCCTTTGTTCCTTCTTTATTATGAGCTGGTCGTCCTTTACCTCTATTCTTACAAGGTCTCCTTCCTTCAAGCCCAAACGCTTCCTCACATCGCTCGGAAGTGCCACCAATCCTCTTGCCATTATCTTGGCAACCTCATCCATAGGTATGATTATATACCCTTTTTAGAAAATGTCAAGTGGTTTGATAATGTTTAATCGTCAAACATAAATTGACTGTCAAAAAGTCTGTAGGATAAGTTTACGAAAAATGTCGTATAATCTCTTACTTAATGAACCTTGAGCCTACAAACATACCTCTCACGGTAAAGGAGTTTGACAGCCAAAGAGTGGGCTTCTGTGCAGGCTGTGGATGTGCTTGCGGATATATCCTCTATCAGAAGGAAGGCAAGATAGTAGACCTTTACGGACATCCTGCAGACCCAAGGGGTATGGGAAGTTTTTGCACAAAGGGTATAGCCTATATACAGGAAGTGTCAAGTAGTCCTATTAGACTAAAAGGTGTTTTTGTGAGAAAAGGAGATGATTTTGCTTCTATTGATTATGCTCAAGCACTTGAAACTCTAAAGGGAAAACTCTCAAAGGGTAAAACTGCCTTTTTGCTCGGTAGGCAGGCAGGACTTGAGGATTATTTGCTCGCCAAAAGCCTATCAGAGGATGTTTTCGTGGATGCTCCAGTTGTGGACTTTGTGCCCTCAACCCTTAAGCCTACTGATTGGAAAAGGGCTAAATTCATACTCTCTGTGGATGCAGAGCCTGTTTTTTCTGAGGTTATGTCAATGCGATGGGTAGTGGATGCGGTAGAAGGTGGAGCATATCTTTTCTGCCTTTCCAGCAGGTATGAAACGCTTTGTGCTAAGGCAAAGGATAGACTACTCTTAAAGCCAGACTATATGATAGATTTTCTGCAAGCGATTCTTGAACCCGATAGGGGTGACAGCAAGGTGGAGTTTGTGAAAAAGAGCATGTTTCTTATGAGGGGTGCCCTTGTCCTTGTGGGAGCACATCTCTTGAATTCTCCTTTTAGGGAAGCTTTGCTTTCCATTCTTGCTGGGCTTAGAAAGAAGTTTGGTATCAACTACAGCCTTGTTGGAGACCTCATGCCTTTTACTGCTAAGTCTATGGAAGAGTTTTTCAAGAGGTTTGAGGAGTTTGAGAACCTTGTAGTGGTAGGAAATCTTTTCAGATATTTAAGGGAAGAGCATCTAAAAGCCCTCAAGGATAAGTTTGTGGTGAGCTTCCAAGTCTTTCCAAACATTACAGCCCATTATTCAGATATCCTCTTTGCTTTGAGTATGTATCAAGAGAGGGACTTTATAAACTACAGGCATGGCTTTGGTTATCTTGTATACTCACCAAAGACAATAGACACGCAAGATGTCTATAATCCTGCGGATGTGCTTGGAGAAGCTCTTGGACTAAAGGTAAACCTACAGAAATCTGAATACTATCAGGAGCTAAAGGCAAAGGGCGAAGTGAACCTTAAGATGGGAGATATAGCTTCAAGGAGCTTTCCAGAACACTATAACATACAAAGGAGCGAGCTTTTCTTGTATACAGATAGCACACTTGTGGAAGACCTTGGACATTGGAACCCCTGGACCCATGAGATGGAAAGGTTTCAAAGGGCTTATATAAACCCGCATACTGCAAGAAGGAAAGGTCTAAGGGATAGCATACAGATAGGAGATATTTTCTTTGAACTTATTCCTACAGAAAACGTAGCAGAGGGTGTTATCCTCATACCCTCAGAATACGAAGAGTTTCAGCCCTTTGACCCCGGGCACAGGATTGGTGCCTTTTTGAAGAATCCTTACCACAGGTATGAGGCTTTTACATGATGGTGGGGTTATGTGATGAGAGTATTGATTTTGAGGGTTTTTTAGTAAGGACTATAGGTTTGGATGCCATTGAATACTATAAAAGTAGAAGATGGGTTGGTGGTGTTGACTTTTTTATTAAGGATGAGAGGGAGCTAAAGACCTTTATGGAAAAGTATGGAAACTTTGTCTACGCAGTAGGAAGAGAAAGCATAGAGGAGGTTGTGGGGAGGCTTTTAAGGGAAAAGGGCTTAAAGCTTGCTACTGCGGAAAGTTGCACCGCTGGGCTTTTGTCCGCAAGGCTTGCAAATGTTTCTGGGTCATCTAATTACTTTGTAGGTGGTTTTGTAGTCTATGCTAATGAGCTTAAAACAAAACTGCTTGGTGTAGAAGAAAGGTTGATAAAAGAATATGGTGCTGTCTCTGAAGAGGTTTGCAGACAGATGGCTGTGGGTGCTCTTGAAGAGACAGATGCAGACATAGCAATTGCCATAACTGGCATATCTGGACCAAAAGGTGGGACAGCTCAAAAGCCCGTAGGACTTACCTACATAGCCCTTGCCACAGACAGAGAGGTGGCTCTTAGAAGGTTTATCTTTGAGAGTGGCAGGAACGAGAACCGCTTTATGGCTACCCAGTGGGCTCTTGAAATGCTTAGGCAATATCTTATAAAGGGGGTCTAAAATGCCAAAAGTGCATCCAACTGCGATAATAATCGGTGAGGTAGAGTTAGGAAATGATGTGGAAGTTGGCCCTTACAGCATTATAGAGGGTAAGGTAGTAGTGGGAGAGGGAACAAGGATAGGTGCAAGGGTCTCAATAAAGGGAAAGGTCTCCATAGGTTCAAACTGCAAGATACATGACGGGGCTATTTTGGGGGACGAACCGCAACACCTAAAATATGCAGGAGAAGAGAGCGAGGTAATAGTGGGAAACAACGTGATAATAAGAGAATACGTTACCATTCACAGGGGAACAGCCATAGATAAGATGAAGACTGTGGTAGAGGATAATGTTATGCTTATGGCTTATTCTCATGTGGCCCATGACTGCATAGTGAGAAGGGGAGTTATCATGGCAAACTGTGCTACCCTTGGAGGACATGTAGAGGTTGGAGAGTATGCCTTTATAGGAGGGCTTTCCGCAGTCCATCAATGGGCAAGGATTGGAGCTTACGCCATGGTTGGTGGTCTTTCTGGAGTTTCCCTTGATATACCACCCTACACAAGAGCGTCAGGACAGCATGCACATCTTTACGGTATAAACACCATTGGACTTGAGAGGAGAGGCTTTCCAAAAGAAACGGTAACCATACTCAAAAAGGCATACAGAACACTCTTTAGAAGCGGTATGTTGAAGGAAGAAGCTGTAGGTCTACTCCTTAGAGAATATGGAGACCACAGGGAGATTAGAAACTTGGTAGAATTCATAAAAACTTCAAAGAGAGGCGTCGCAAGGGACGCAGGAAGAGGTTAAAATATTCCCATGCGAGCACTTGTTCTCTCTGCAGGTCTTGGAACGCGTTTTAAGAGCGAGAAGCCAAAGGTTATGCATAACATACTTGGCAAACCTATGCTCTGGTATGTTCTAAAAACTTTGAAAGATTTGCATATTGAAGATATTGCACTTGTTGTCGGTCATAAGGCGGAAGAGATAAAGAACTATTTTGGAAATGCTTACCATTACTTTTATCAATCAAACCCAAAGGGTGGAACTGGTGACGCGGTGCTTTCTGCGGTTGACTTTTGGAAAGATTACGATGGCTATATTTTGGTGATAAACGGAGATTCTCCACTTGTAAAACCACAAACCCTCAAAAATATGCAAAGGTATCTACATATGGTGGAAGAATACGAGGGTATAAAGCTAAGCGGTATACTGCTCTCCGCACAGCTACCAGACCCCACAGGTTATGGAAGGGTTGTAAAGGACGATAGGGGAAATGTGGTAAAGGTGGTAGAGGAAAAAGATGCCAGCTTTGAGGAAAAACTCATCAAAGAGATAAACGGAGGGGTCTACCTTTTCTACTGCCCCCATCTCATAGAAGAACTCTTCAAAGTCCAACCCAGCCCTAAAACAGGTGAAGTCTATCTTACAGAGGTTTTTAACCTTATGCATCAGAGGGGTTATACCGTAAGGAGCTTTATGGCTGAAGATCCAGCAGAAGTTTTAGGAGTTAACACAAGGTGGGAATTGGCTCTGGCGGAGAACGTAATAAGGTTAAGGATAATTCAAGATTGGGCAGAAAAGGGCAACACCATACACCAACCAGAAAGTGTATGGATAGAGCCTGAGGTAGTCTTAGAAGATGGCGTTGAGATATATCCAGATGTTGTATTAAGGGGCAATACAAGGCTTGGCAAAGGTGTGATTGTAGGAAAGGGTAGTATCTTGGAAAACTCCGAGGTAGAAGAGGGGGCACTGATAGAGCCTTATTCCATAGTAAAAGACTCACATATAAAAGCTAAGGCTGTCATAGGACCCTTTGCCCATGTAAGAGAAAACAGCATAATAGGGAAAGGTAGCCATATAGGAAACTTCGTGGAAGTCAAGAAATCCTTCATTGGGCAGAATGTAAGAGCAAAACATTTAGCTTACATGGGAGATGCAACCCTTGAGGATGATGTAAATGTGGGTGCTGGTGTGGTCTTTGCAAACTTTGACGGGAAGAGAAAACATCAGAGCCATGTTGGAAAGGGTGCCTTCATAGGTAGCAACGCCCTTCTTATAGCCCCTATAAAGATTGGTAGCTATTCCTTTGTAGCTGGAGGCTCTGTGGTAAACAAGGATGTGCCCGATGGAGACCTTGCAGTTGAAAGGTCCGAACTAAGAATTTTAAGGGGTAAAGGTAAGGAAAAACTACTTGAATAAACATAAAACGGGTGTTATAATTACAAGCTTTAGAGCCGGTAGCTCAGTCGGCAGAGCAACGGACTTTTAATCCGTGGGTCGCGGGTTCAAATCCCGCCCGGCTCATACTGCAAGTCTTTCCAACTCTCTTCTTTTTATTATCTCTATGTAGCCCCTCTCTGCGTTTATTATCCCCTGCTTTTTCCATTTACTCATAACCCTTATTGTGGTTTCTACCGTTGTCCCCGTCATCTCAGCAATATCAAGCCTTGTAAGAGGTGCATCTATAACAATAACATCCTCGTATTTTTTACCTATCCTGTCCGCTATTTCAAGTAGAACCTTGGCTATCCTCTCCTCTACTTTACCACCTGCTATGCTTTTGAGGGTCTCATAGCTATGCAAAAGTGTGGCGGTAGCCTCACAGGTCATCTTTATTGCAACTGCAGGATGCTTTATGGAAAGGTTTATAAAGTCCTTATTGGAAATGTATAGTGTTTTGCTCTCCAGCATTGCCTTGGCTGTATAAGTGTTTCTTGGAACCTTTTTGCCCCACTCTATCCAACCAAATATATCACCCGGATAGACAAGCCTGACTATGACGATCCTTGCATCGTGCGTCTCCTTTAGAAGCTTTATAAAACCATCCACAAGTATATAAACTCCAGGCTCTGCCTCCTCTTCAAAGAAAAGATACTCATTTCTCCTAAATTCCCTAACTTGCATGTAGCTTAGGGCATCTTTAAGCTCTTCTTCTGAAAGGTCTTCAAAAATATGAACCTTTCTAAGCACTTCTAACTTTAGGTCCTTAGCCTGCCTTTCTCTAAAAGCTTCTTTTGCCATCCCTTACCTCCTATAATTACTTGGGGTTCAAAGACTACATAATCGGTGTGGAAAGAAACTTTGTTCACACCACCAAAGGTATGGTTATCTCCTATGGCTATATGAACTGTGCCGAGAATCTTCTCAGCCTCTAACACATTGTCAGGTCTTCTTGCACCCGGGTTTGTTCCAACACCAAACTCTGCGATTATTCTGGCGTTTTCGTATCTTTTAAAGACCTCCTCAAGGTAATTTCTATAGGGTTCAAAGCCTTCTATCTCCTCCACTGTACCGCCTTTGAATTTAAGGGTTATAGGTCTTTCAAGTTTCCTATCAGGACCGTAGGTTATGCTTAGTTTTCCAAATGCTGAATTCTCTATAGGTGCAATAAAGGCTTCGCCTGCAGGCAGGTTTCCATACTGACCGCTATGGTGGAAAAGACCTGTGTCCGCTATAGCTTTTCTTCCTGAGATAGAAAACTCTATGTCTGTTGCTTCAGTCTCTACATGAACCCATTCTGCCTCAGAAAGCATATCCGCCACATCAAGGCTAAGTTTTGCCACATAGTCCCAGTCCACATTCATGGGACCGTAAAACATCTCTGGGTCAAAAAGGGGCATGCTTGCGTATCTACAGCCAAAGCCTTCCGTAAGGGACTTCCTAAAAAAGGTGTGTGTGGTTGAATAGTATGGAAAGGCTACAACTACTTGGGGAACATCCTCTGCGTAAGCCTTGAGTATTTGCACAGCTTCAGGTTCTGAATAGTTTTCCTTATGGAGTATGTTCTCAAAAAGTCCCCTTTTCTTTAACTCATCTACCGCCCTATCTCCAAAGGCAAGCCTCCAAACTTCCTCAGGTGGCTCTTTGCCGTGCCCTCTCAAGGAAGGATAGACTAAATGTTTTACTTTTTTAGTTATAGCCCCTGCGGTTTCTAAAAACTGGTCTATTAGACCCACAAGATAGTCCTTTTCTGTGTCTGTAAGTAAGAGCAAAGACTCATCCTCTTTTAGGTTCATGTTCACCTTGTAAAGCCTATATATATGCTCCTCATACATGGCTATTAATCATAAATTTATTTCAATTTATCTCATGGCAAGGGTAGTTTTAAACTGCCAAGCAGGTATTTTAGGTCGTTGTCGGTAAACAAAAGCCCCACACCACCAAAAACGCCCCTTAGCTTTGCGTTTAAAAGGTCATCACCACCAAACCTCACATATAGTGGGCCTCTGACCTTGTAATTTATACCCATCTGAAGATTTGGCTTTAGGTCTTTGTCCTGTGGCCTGTCTTTTCTTCCAAAGTCCCAAAGGTCTGTTGTAAGGGTTGTCCTTTCTGAGTATACAAGGTCAGCACCTATTCCACCCGTGGATTCCTTAAGACCAGCCCTTATGACAAGCTCTTTACCAGCAAAGGGAAATATTCTTGCATACTGAACTGTAAACTCTGGTTTGAACTCTCTCTTTATTGTAGTTTGGTTGGGAAGATACTCTTCTCTGTATACCCTACCTCTTGAATCACCCACTAATTCCAAAAGATAGTATTTTTCATTATCGGGTTGTAGCTTTAATGTGATAGCTGCTTTGGAATCACCAGCCCTGTAGAGCTCACCCCTAAAGCCTACATAGAGGTTCGTTCTATCTGCAACCTCCCCAGCTTTACCCAATACCTTAACGCCAGAAGATACATTCTTGTAAAGTTCATCGTCCTTTATTAACTTTCCTAAGGTGCCCTCACCCCTTTCTATCTGTGCCAATATGTCGTTTAACCTTTCGGAGCTTTCATTTAGGGTTTTAGTAATTTCAGAAAGGTTTGCGGTTGTGGTTCTTATGTCCTGTCTGTTTTCCACAACCAATTCGTTCAGGTTCATTGAGAGCTCATTAAGGTTTCTTGAAAGCTCAGGAAGTGTTGCTTTGAGGTCTCCACTTAACTGCTTGAGATTTGCCACAGTTTCCCTTATGTCCTGTCTATTTTCATTGGCTATGGCTTCAAGGCTTTTTGCAAGCATATCTATGCTTTCTATAGTCTGTGGGAGGGTTTTATTCAAATTATAGGCTAAAAGGTTGATATTTTGTATGGTTTCTCTTAGAGCGGTTCTGTTTTCAAGAACTACAAGGTTAAAGTTTCGGGTGAGTGCCTCCAAGTTTTGGACAACACCTTTTATATCTTCCCTGTTTTCAGCAAGTATAAGCCGAAAGTTCTCCGCTAACAGTCTTACCGATTCTGACGCCTCTGACATTCGCTTTATGAGAAGGTCTGTGTCCGCATAGCCAGTGGTTTGAACTATGACCTCACCATCTTCGAGCACACCTGCCTGTGGACTTCCCGGGTATATGTTCAGATATTTATCACCCATAAGACCAAGGGTTCCTATCTCCGCTTGCGCGTCTTTGTATAGGGTTATATTTTTGTCAAGCTCAAAAACCACCTCTACCTTACCATCCTTTAAATATACAGACCTTACCTTTCCACTCTTTATGCCTGCGACCCTTACCTCTGCACCCGCACCAAGCCCCGCCACATTGTCAAAGTATACCTTGTAGTTCTTTACCGCTGGTTTGAAAAAGGGCACCTCACCAAAGGTAAGAACAAGGAAGGCAAAGCCAAGAGAGAATAAAAGAACAAGAAAGCCTACCTTGGCTTCGTTAGAAAAGCTCATGCTTAAATTATAGCCCTAAGCAACAAGAGAATGCCAGAGTATTATACCATCTCGGTAACCAAGTATGTCTTCACAGGCTCTTTCTGGATGAGGCATAAGACCAAAGACATTACCCTCTTTGTTGCAAACTCCGGCTATGTTGAATAAAGAACCGTTAGGGTTTGCTTGAGGGTTTACATTACCATATTCGTCACAATATCTTAGGACTATCTGTCCCCTTTCTTCCATTAATCTCAGGTCTTCCTCCGGCACATAATACCTTCCTTCTCCGTGTGCTATGGGAAGTCTTATAACTTCATCCTTTTCAAACCTTCTGGTAAAAGGCAAGGAATTGTTCTCAACCCTGAGATAGACATCCCTACATAAGAAGGTTAGGTTTTCGTTTCTGAGTAGAACACCCGGCAATAAATGAAGCTCTGTGAGGACCTGAAAACCGTTGCATATACCCAACACAAGCCCACCTCCTTGTGCATATTCCGCTATGGCATTACCTAAAGGAGTCTTACTGGCGAGCACACCAGCCCTAAGGTAATCTCCGAAGGAAAAACCACCCGGTATGACCACACAGTCAAAACCACCAAGACTTTTTGTATTGTGGTTTACAAAACTCACATCTTGTCCAAGTAAATCTCTTATCACATAGTAAGTGTCGTAATCGCAGTTAGACCCGGGGAATACGCAGACCGCAAACCTCATTCTATTACATACTCCTCAACCAATGGGTTTACAAGATACTTTTCTACGAGGGCTTTTATATCTGTGTCCTTCTCCACTTCAAGCTCTACCACCTTTCCTACTTTTACATCTTTCACTTGAAAACCACCATCAAGGAGCATTTCCCTTACTGCCCTGCCTTCTGGGTCAAGAAGTCCCTTCTTAGGGAGTATAAGAACTTTTACCTTCATCGCCTGTGTATTATATCATTTTTAATATGTTTAAGATAGGCATAACCATAGGTGACCCTGCAGGAGTAGGACCCGAGCTAATAGCAAAGCTTTCCCAATACTTTGACCCTCAGAAAGCATACATAATATACGGAGAGAAGAAGATAATGGAGGCGGTTAAAAGAGAGCTCAATATAGACTTTGAATTTTCAAACATATATACGGTGGAAGAAGTAAAAGCTCCCGGTGTATACATAGCGGACTTAAACATCAGCGAAACGGACAGACCATTACCATCTCTGACCTCTGGAAAAGTGGCAGTCGCATACTTAGGAAGGGCGGTTGTGGACGCTGTCTACGGAAAACTGCATGGGCTTTTGACCATGCCTATAAACAAATTTTGGGCAAAGCTGGCAGGATTTTCCTACGAGGGGCAAACAGAGTTCTTAGCTCAGGCTTGTAATGTGAGAGAGTATGCTATGCTTATGTATTCAGAAAAGTTAAAGGTTGTGCCTTTTACCACACATATACCCCTAAGGGAAGTGCCAGACAGGATAAAAAAGGATGATATAATAAAAAAGGTAAAGCTCATAGACAGGGAGTTTAAAAGACTTTTTGATTTTGAGCCAACTATTGGTGTTCTTGGTTTAAATCCTCATGCTGGAGATATGGGTGCCATTGGGGATGAGGATATGAAAGAGATTGCACCTGCGGTAGAGGCTCTAAAGGAAGAGGGTTATAAAGTTGACGGTCCTTTATCTCCAGACAGTGCCTTTTTGAACCCCAAATATGATGTATACCTCTGCATGTATCACGACCAAGGGCTTATAGCCTTTAAACTGCTCTCTTTTAGAGAAGGTGTAAATCTCACCATAGGAATACCTTTCGTGAGAACCTCACCAGACCATGGAGTTGCCTATGACATAGCTTGGAAGGGTATAGCGGATGAAACTCCATCTTTGAATGCCCTAAAACTTTGCGAAAGGATAGGAGAAAAACTATGTCAATAAAGAAGAGGATATATTACAGCCTTTTTATATCTGTTGTTTTGACCCTAACCTTTTCTTCTGTAATTCTTTATGTGGCATTTTATAAAATTGTAGATAAGAGGATAAAAGAAACTTATGAGCTTATTTACAGGAACTACAAGGAAATACTAAACAAAGAAGAGGAAAATCTAAAACTTATTGGAAACGATACCTCTCTTTTGGGAACTTATTACATAAGAAGACAGTTGCCTACTGAATCTCGATGTGAGGACAGACCCTATTATAGGGTATTTAACTTTGGACCATATTATGGCATAAACAGAAAATATCCAGATGGATGTTATTTTGTAGGCGTAAGACTTGAAAATGTCTTAAAACTAACAAATAGTCTAATAGATGTAGATTGGATAGTTTTTTATGAAAGGAGTTTTCTGCTTGATGTATTGGATGGAGATGTTGATAGCTTTATGAAAGAAAAAATAGCCATGAACGGTATTATTATTGACCTGTTATCTAAGCGTGATATCGTATTTATTCCCTTTGATGTTTCTGGGTATAAGCTTCATGGTGCCTTTACGGATAGGAGACTTCTTATGGAAGTTCCCTTTGTTAACTTTAATAGACTACAAGTAGGCAAGATAATACTTGTAAAGGATGTTTCTCATATATACAGAGAGGCGTATACTGCCTTTTCTACCCTTTTATTTTACTCAGTTATCATTTCCCTGTCGCTTGCTTTGGTGCTTTTCCAGATAGCCTCAAGGCTTGCAAACAGAGTAATCCTACTCAAGAACGTGACCGCAAGTATAGAAAAGAAGGATTTCTCTGTAATAGAAGTTCTTGAGAATTCGGAAGACAGTTGTAAAGATGAGGTAAACGAACTTAAACATAGCATATACAACATGGCTGTGAGTTTGAAATCTGCCTTTGAAGAGCTTGAGAAAAAGAAATCTGAGCTTGAACAGCTTGCATACTACGACCCACTTACAGGACTTCCAAATAGAAGGTTCTTTTTTGACCATGCAAACCTTATTTTTGAAAACTCCAAAAGATACGGAACTCCCTTCAGCCTTCTCGTCATGGATATAGACTTCTTTAAGAAAATAAACGACACCTATGGGCACGATGCAGGAGACCTTGTTTTGAAGAGTTTTGCGGATGTGCTTAGAAAGAGCATAAGGCAGTCTGACCTCCCTGCAAGGTTTGGAGGAGAAGAGTTTGTCCTTCTTATGTCCAACACAAACCTCCAGCAAGCCAAGGTGGTGGCAGAAAGGATAAGGACAAACTTCCAGAATAGTCTCATAGTTTACGAAGGAAATGAGATAAAGGCCACCTTAAGCGGTGGGCTTGCAAGTTTTCCTGCAGGTGTTGAAAAAATTGATGAGCTAATAAAAATGGCAGACGAAGCCCTCTACAAGGCAAAAGAATCAGGAAGAAACAGGATAGAAGTTTACACTTTTTAAAATATGGACACTTCAAAGGCTGGGTTAGACAAAGCTCTAAGCATACCGAGCTTTATAGCATCGCGAACTTCATCCTCAAATTTTCTGTCTATGAACCTTATAAAGTGATGGAAAAGCACACCGCTTGCCTCAAGACCAAGCCCCCTGTCAAGAAGAAGTTTTTCAGACCAGCTTTTTATGGTTTGAGACCTCAAAAATCTATTTCTTGGGTTTAGCGGTCTGTTTTTCCCTAACCCCACAAACTGATAACCGCATACGCTTCCCTCTTTGAGGAAAACCTTTACCAGCTTGCCTTCCCATTCAAAGCTAAAAGAACCCTCTGAGTCTTCAAAAGTTCCTCCACTTCCAGCTGTTGCTATCCTTGTCTTTACCGCATTGTAGTCCACAAGCCCTGGGTTTTTAACTCTTAGCCCTGCCATATTAAAGCCTGCTATAGCTCCTCCTTGCTGTGCTGGTGGAAAGAGAGCTATCCATCGGTGGTTTCCCCAGGCATCCAAACCAGAGCATATATCACCCGCTGCATAGACATCTGGGTCTGAGGTTTGTTGGTATTCGTTTACCAGTATACCACCCACAACCCTACCGGTAGCTTCGTTTATATGAAGCTTTATGTCCGTGTCCGCCACAAGGTTAGTCCTGGGTCTTACACCCGTTGAGAGAATAACCATGTCCGCCCTTATGAACTTGCTCTTGTCTGTGCCGTTGGGTCTTATCTCAACCGCTTCTACCCATTGGTCTTCTCCATGTATGGCTACCACTTGATGGTTCAAGTGAAAGTGAATCCCTTCCTCCTCAAGAGGCTTCATATACTTGTCGGACATAAACTTGTCCAACATCCTTGGAAGAACCCTATCAAAGAACTCCACCACATGCACTTCAAGACCCATGTGCCTTAGTGTCTCCGCATCCTCTATACCTATAGGACCCGCACCCACTATAACTACGCTCCTGACCTTACCAGAGAGAACCCAATCCCTTATCTTCTTTGCATCGTATAGGTTTTTGGCTGTGGTCACTCCACCAAGCTCAACCCCTGGTATGGGTGGCACAAAGGCGTAAGCTCCAGCAGACAAAAGGCACTTGTCATAGGGTATTTCCTCTCCGCCTCTGACTATAACCACCTTTCTCTTATTGTCTATTCCCACCACTTCCTTTTTAGGTCTGAAGTCTACCTTATACCTTTCGTAAAAGTCAAAGCCTCCCTTATAAAAAAGGGCTTCTTCGGATATGTCTCCCCTTATAACATTTTCCATGCAGTTAGGTGCGTATGTAGGAAATTCCTCATCAGAAAGCACTATTATGTCAGAGTCCTGGTCCACCTTCCTAAAGGCTTCTATGGCACTGGCAGAAGCTGGTCCGTTTCCTACTATAACCACTCTCATCTTTCACTAAGTTTAAGAATATACTCCAAGCATGTCCTTACGCCAAAGCCTGTGCCACCCTTTGAATAGTAAGAAAACTCCTCTCTTAGGTGTGCAGGTCCTGCAATGTCAAGATGCACCCACTTTATTCCTTCGCCTACGAACTCTTCAAGGAACATGGCAGCGGTTATGGCACCTCCATAGCGACCTCCAGAGTTAAGCACATCGCCTTCACCCTTCTTTATCTTTTCTCTTAGCCTTTTGTCATCCATCGGTAGTTCCCACATGCGTTCTCCTGTAAGTCTTGAAAGGCTAAGGATCTCATCCCCAAACTCATCCTCATTGGTAAAAAGCCCTGCAGTGTATTCTCCAAGGGCTACCATGCAGGCACCCGTTAAAGTTGCCATGTCTATTATTCTTGACACTCCAAGGTTTGAGGCGTAAGAGAGGGCATCCGCCAAAGTTACTCTTCCCTCCGCATCCGTATTGTCTATCTCTATGGTTTTCCCGTTCATAGCCCTTATTATGTCATCGGGTCTGTAGGCGGTTCCGCTTGGCATATTCTCCGCAGCACCAAAGATGCCGTGGACTTCCACCTGAGGCTTTAGCTGTGCGATGGCTTTCATTATTCCTATAACCGCACAGGCACCAGACTTGTCCATCTTCATAGTTCTCATGTAGTCGCCAGTCTTTATGTTTAGCCCACCGCTGTCAAAGGTGAGACCCTTACCAACTATGGCAATTTTTTCTTTAGGCTCACCCTGAGGTCTGTAGACCATATGGACAAACCTTGGTGGAGTTGCAGAGCCCTTTCCTACACTCCACAAGGCTTGCATACCCATTTCTTGGATCTCCTTCTCATCATACACCCTACACTCAAGCCCATGTTCCTGTGCGACCTTCTGTGCAATATCCGCAAGGCTTATAGGGTTTATAACGTTCCCGGGTTCATTTACAAGGTCTCTTGTAAAGTTCTGTGTCTGTGCGAAGACCCTCCCAACTTCCACCGCCTTTGAGTCTGCACCGCATATATAAACTTCCTCAAGTCTTTGGTCCTTTTCCTCTTCCTTCTTTGTCTTATACTTGTCAAAGCGATAACTTCCAAGGATTGCACCCTCAGTAATCGCTTTACTTAGCCTGTAGTCAAGGCTTCCAGCGTATATATACAGGGTTTTGACCTTGTCCTTGTTTGCCCTCTTAGAGGCTAAGGCAGAGGCAATCCTGTAGCTATCCTCACCTGCCTTCTCCTTCTTTCCAAGCCCTACCAC
This sequence comes from Aquificaceae bacterium, assembly GCA_037925805.1. Lineage (GTDB taxonomy): Bacteria > Aquificota > Aquificia > Aquificales > Aquificaceae > Pampinifervens. Next base: position 31,341 of record JAXSOH010000001.1, on the reverse strand, counting down.
ATAAAAGACCCTTACATCATCACCCACAAGCAGGCTAACCTTTGTCAGAGTTTCTTCTTTACCCTTAAAGTTCTCTGCGAGAATCAATTTCTCCACCTGCCCCTTAAGAGACCCAAGAAAATCAAGGTTCTCTCTGTCATCTTCAAAGAGAAAGATAGCTATAGGTTCTTTTACTTCCTCTGCCTTAAAATCCTTTGCGTATACTCTCATATTTCACCTCCAGAGATATAACTATTCTAATTCAATCTTGGCTTTGAGCCTTTATATTCTAATTTATAGTTTCTACAAGTTCCTCTTCAAGTAGGCTATAATCGTGATTGACCGCATTTCTAAGCTCCCTTAACTCAAACCACTCTTTTGAGGAGTCAACGATGCCTAATTTCTCTGCAAGGTTTATAATGTCTATAGGATACATAGCATCCACATTGTAGCCTACTTTTCTCAGGAAAAATCTAAGTAGTTTCCCAAGGAGTTCTTGGAGCTTTGCTATGCTATATATAAAGGCGTCTACGAGAAATTTGCTCTCAACTTCCGTATCGTAGTAGCTTTTCAAAGGAAACAAGTGAGGAATTTTCCCTTCAAGTTTCCCCAAAAACTCCACATTCCTTCTACAGGCTTCAAGATAGTATAGAAGTTCCTCCTTCATAGCTTTATACCCTCCGAAAGGGCTTTTTTGTGAATTGGTAGCTCCCCCTTTTCTGGATTGTAGTAGACCAGTCAATCTTCTGCTGTCCTATCCTCTGCCAAAGTTTGTATATAAACTCAAACTTTTTCTCAATAAACTCTTTAGGCGTCATAGAGGTTTTAACCGAAAGGTCTATGTCTCCACCGTGCCTGTTTGGGTCAATCCTTGAGCCAAAGAGAATTATTTCCACATCCCTATCAAAGACTTCAAAGGCGGTTTCCTTTATGACTTTTATCTCTTCCTCTGAGAGCCTTAACTTCATTCCTCCTCTTGAGGTGTGCTTTCCCTTTTCATGGCTACTTTACCCGTTCTTGCCATCTCCTTTATGCCAAAGGGTTTAACAAGCTCTATAAAGGCGTTGACCTTGTCCTCTGTTCCCGTTATCTCAACCGTGTAAGTTTCTGGAGAGACATCCACTATCCTGCACCTAAATATCTCCACAAGCCTAAGCACCTCGTCTCTTGCCCTTGGTGTGGCGGTATGAACCTTTATAAGAGCAAGCTCTCTTTCCACATGAGGTGTGTCTGTTAGGTCTTTTACCTTTATGGTATCTATGAGTTTTCTAAGCTGTTTTACCACTTGGTCTATTACAACGTCATCGCCTATCACCTCAAGGGTCATACGAGAAATACCCTTTTCATGAGTTTCGCCCACCGACAAGCCTTCTATGTTGTATCCCTTACCTGCTATAAGGGTTGCAATGCGAGCAAGAACGCCAAGCTCATTACGCACAGTAAGGGTTATAATGTGCTTACGCACTTCTCCTTTCTTTACCTCTCTAAATAGAGGAGTTTTTACCGCGTTAAACCCTGCACTTCCAATCGTGTCCGCCATTTTCTACCTCCTTTAGCCCACTAAATACATAGTCTCCGCTTCTACCGCCTTTTTACCATCTTCTAATATCATATCTCTGTAAGACTTTCCTGCAGGAACCATAGGAAGCACGTTCTCTTCCCTGTCCACATGGAAGTCCATTATAACTGGTCTGTCTTGGATTTTGAGAGCCTCTTCTATTATTTCTCTTACCTCTGAGGGTTTTTCCGCCCTAAAGCCTACCGCACCACAGGCTTCTGCCAGCTTTACGAAATCAGGCTGAACGGAAAGGTCTACCTCTGAGTATCTCCTCTCATAAAATAGCTCTTGCCACTGTCTCACCATACCAAGATATCCATTGTTTATTATGGCAACCTTAACTGGCACTCTGTATTGCACCGCAGTAATAAGCTCCTGCATGGTCATCATAAAGGAACCATCTCCATCTATTACAAACACCTCCTTGTCTGGTCTTCCCAGCTTTGCACCTATGCCCGCAGGAAAGCCAAAGCCCATTGTCCCAAGACCACCAGAGTTTATAAACTGCCTTGGAAAAGAATACTTATAAAACATTGCAGACCACATCTGATGCTGTCCCACACCTGTGGAGATTATGGCATCGCCCTTTGTTGCCTCGTATATCTGCTCTATTACATACTGAGGTTTTATGGAAGTTTCAGATTTTCTGTAGGTAAGAGGATGCTTTTTCTTCCAGCCTTCTATACGCTCAAGCCATTTCTGCCTGTCCTCTGGAAATAGGAGCTTTGCACCTTCCCTCTTTATCTCATCAAGGAGCTTCCTTAGGACTATTTTCACATCACCCACTATTGGCACATCCACTACTATGTTCTTTGAGATAGACGCTGGGTCTATGTCTATGTGGATTATTTTTGCCTGAGGGGCAAACTCTTCTACCTTTCCTGTAACTCTGTCGTCAAAGCGCGCACCTACCGCTATAAGTAGGTCGCAATTGTATACCGCCATGTTGGCATAGTATGTCCCATGCATTCCAAGCATGTGGAGAGCCAAAGGATGAAGCTCTGGAAAGGCACCCTTGCCCATATTTGTAGTGGCTACTGGTATCTTCATAAGCTCCACAAGTTCCACAAGCTCCTTTTGTGCCTCTGCCTGAACTGCTCCACCGCCCACATAGAGGACTGGTCTTTTAGCTTCCATTATGAGCCTCACCGCCCTTCTTATCTGCTGAAGGTTGCCCTCAAGGTGAGGTCTGTAGCCGGGAAGTGATTCCTTTACTTCCTCAAGGGAAGGAATTGAAACATCGCTGAGCTTTTGAGTGATATCCTTTGGAATATCCACAAGAACTGGTCCTGGTCTTCCAGTCCGTGCAATATAAAATGCCTGACGGATTATGAGGGGGAGTTCCTCTATGCTTTTTACCAGAAAGTTATGTTTAGTAATGGGTCTTGTTATGCCTACTATATCCACTTCCTGAAAGGCGTCATTGCCTATGAGATGGGTTGGAACTTGACCGGTTATAAAGACCACAGGCACAGAGTCCATATAGGCATCCGCCACTGCAGTTACTAAGTTTGTAGCTCCTGGTCCAGAAGTTGACATGGCAACACCTACTTTACCCGTTGCCTTGGCATAGCCTTCCGCCATATGCCCTGCACCCTGCTCGTGTCTTGCCAAGATGTGCCTTACTCCTCCATCTCTATAGAGAGCATCGTAGACCTCCATTATGGCACCACCGGGATGACCGAAAACAACTTCCACACCTTCTTCTTTGAGGGTTTGTATAACAATATCTGCACCCTTTCTTAACATCTCAAACCTCCGTTCAAGGATGTGTAAAAATATAAAATATACGCAACTGTTTAAATTTTGTTAAGTTTCCTTTGACTAACCAGAGGTGATATAATTTTTGCTATGGAACAACCGTTTGTGACCTTTAACCCAGCCCTTTCAAGCACTATTACAAAGTCGTCTTGTAGGTTTTCTATCTGTGGCAGGTCTTCAAGGTTTATCTCTTCTTTTGTTAATCTGTAATGCAGTGTTCTGAAGTTGGGGATGGCAACGCCCAAGGAAGAAAAGATTTTTCTTGCCAATCCTTCTGTCTGTCTATATGGTAATCT
>JAXSOH010000001.1:0-27720 GCA_037925805.1 Aquificaceae bacterium | reverse complement strand
AGGGATAGGTCAATTAGCATTTCTCCTCTCTTAACCAGTTCCTTGTTATAGTCCCTGTCTCTCATTTCTTCCCTACCTCATTAAAGAAATTATATCTTAGACAAAGCAATAAAGAACCTGTAAAAGTATTCGTAGCCATGTTGAAAAAGCATAAGTGCATACCACGAAGAGCCTACAAGAATAAAAAGCAAAAGACCAGTGGGTTTTATAAAGTCAATTCTTCTCTTCCAAAGAAGATACACACCCACAGAAAGCACCACACCCACAGGACCCTTTGTAAGAAAGGCGAAAGCCAAAGCAAGCCAGCCAAGGGTAAACCTCTCCTTTAAAAAGGCATAAAGACCAAGAAGAGCAAAGAAGGTGTTTAGCATCTCCGGAACAACAGCCCTTGACTCAAGCCAAAGATGAGGAAAGGTCATAAGGACAAATGCGGACCTTATGGCTACGTCCTTTGAGAAAAAATCTCTGGCTATAAGGTAAGTAAGCAAAAGCAAACCCACTGCGGAAAGTCCAGAGATAAGCCTTGCGGAGAACTCATTAAGTCCAAAAAGGTAGGAGCTAAGGGATATGAGCCAGTAGAGCATGGGTGGTTTTTCAAACCTCCACTCACAGTTATAGATAGGAGAGACAAAATCTTTGCTCTTTAGCATATTCTGGACTGCGTCCATGTTCCTGCCTTCATCAAGGGAGGTAAAGGACAAAACCCAACTTCCAAAGAGGAAAAAGAAAAGAGAAAGATTTAAAACCCAACGCAGACTAAAAGAAAACATAGCACACCTATAGCCCAACCAACAACCACATCCAAGGGAAAATGAGCACCCATATAGACCCTGCCATAGCCTATAAGAATAGGATAGGCTAATATTATAGGCTTTAGAAGGTGAGGAGAGCCCTTTAAAAGACACAAGGCTATAGTCATGGACATGGCGGAGTCTCCAGAAGGGAAGGACCTTAACCTAAGCCTTTCAAGAAGGTAGACCTTTTCAAGAACCGCAGAAGGTCTTTTTGCCCTTGTCGTATACTTAAGAGCTTTTACCACAATAACCTGCAATAGCATGGCAAGAAGGTATTCCACAAAGCGTGGGTCATGCAAGACAAAGAGGACAAGCCCCACAAAAGCTCCAAACCATCCCTTTCCAAGAAGATAGAAGCCTTTGTAAAAGACATCAAGAAGGGGATGTCTATTGTGGTTTATAAGGTAAAAGAGCCTATGGTTAAGTGCAAAGTTTTCTATGTTTATCATGTGTAGTCATAAACTATTTTAAGCCCTTGAAGTTCCTCTTGCACGAGAACTACTTTTTGATTCCTCATAAGGGGACAAAGTCTTCCATAAGCTACACAAGGAAGTAAAGGATAGTTTAATTGGGGACTGTTTCAAAATTTGTGTAAATTCTGCCATACTTCACAACATACCCTCAAAAAGAATTATTAGCTGGGACTATATCCTCTTGTCCATTCAACTCCTAACACCTTACAATGGCTTGAGGCGTAAGGTCTTTGAGTAGCTCACTGAACTCCCTGCGGTATTGTTCTACTTTCTCCTTGCTTGGCTGTTTCATGTTAATGCCTCCTTACTTTATTTTTACACAATGGATGAAACACTCCCTTTAATTGATAAAGCCCTCTACTCATAAAGAAATTTGGTCTTATAATTTTCACATGCAAAAGCCCTGGGAAGGCAGGTTTAAGGAGAAGACAGAGGAGTTTGTGGAAAGGTTCACCCAGTCGGTAAGTTTTGACAAGGAGCTCGCCCCTTGGGACATCAAACAGAGCAAGGCTCACGTAAAAACCCTACAAAAGGCTGGAGTGCTTACAAAGGAGGAAGCTCAAAAACTACTTATTGGTCTTGAAGAAATAGAAAAGGACATAAAGGAAGGAAGTTTTGACTTCAAACAGGAGCTGGAAGATGTGCATATGAACATAGAGGCAGAGCTCATAAGAAGGCTTGGAGAAGTTGGAGGAAAGCTACACACCGCAAGAAGCAGAAACGACCAGGTGGCTACAGACGAAAGGCTATACATAAAAGACAAACTCATAGAGGTTATCCAAAGCCTAAGGACTCTCGGAAAAGAGCTCGTAAAATTAGCGGAAGGGTCTGTAGACATCTTACTGCCTTCCTATACTCATCTTCAGAGAGCTCAACCCATAAGGCTTGCTCATTACTTTCTTGCCTATAGAGAGATGTTCCTAAGCGACGAACAGAGGTTTATGAATGCCTACAGAAGTGCAGACTGTCTACCCCTCGGCTCTGGAGCGTCCGCAGGTGTGGACTTTCCACTGGATAGGTTTTATACCGCAGAGCTCTTAGGCTTTGGTAGGCTTTGTAGAAACTCCCTGCAGGCAACCGCAGAAAGGGACTTTATCCTTGATGTGTTGTACGCCTGTGCAGTTTGTGGCATGAGGCTTTCAAGGCTTTCAGAGGACCTAATAATTTGGTCTACGGAGGAGTTTGGCTATGTAGACCTACCCGATAGACTATGCACTGGAAGTTCCATAATGCCACAGAAGAAAAACCCAGATGTGCTTGAACTGATAAGAGGCAAGACTGGAAGGCTCTACGGGAATCTTATGAACCTTTTGGCTGTCCTAAAAGGACTTCCCATGGCATACAACAGAGACCTACAGGAGGACAAAGAACCTCTCTTTGATAGTCTAAGAACCATAAGAGACTGCATTGAAGGCATGACCCTTGTATTAGAAGGCATGAGCATAAGGGTGGACAAAATGGAAAAGGCAAGTGGAGGATTTACCCTTATGACAGACCTTGCCAACTACTTGGTTTTGAAAGGAGTCCCCTTCAGGCAGGCACATAAGGTCGCAGGCTCAATAACCGCCTACCTTCTTGAAAAGGGCAAAAAACCAGAGGAGCTTACCCTTGAAGAGCTAAGGAGCTTTTCTGAGCTTTACCAAGAGGATGCCTTAGAGCTTTTAAGACCAGATAAGGTAGCGGACAGGAGAAAAACCTATGGGGGGACAGCAAAGGAGGAAATCTTAAAAAGGCTTCAAATAGCAAAAAGGGAGGAGGGTATACCATGAAGATGGTTTTGGTTTTTCTTTTGCTTATAATAACTGCAGGAATATCTGGGACCATAGTATTTCTCAATCAGGAAAAGGTTATATTGGTGCTTACGCCAATCTTTGGTGGTGTATACTATATTATCCCACCTTTACCCCTTGGGCTTTTAGTGTTATTGAGCTTCTTTGTAGGTCTACTCGTGGGATATATCGTTGGAGTTATCTCTAGGTTTTTCGGAAAGGTTTCAAAATCTCCGTAAATTTTACTAAACTTAATAACCTACCACGCTTGGTTGCCTCATATTAATGTTTCCTTACTTTGTAAAGCTGGACGCCAGCGGTCTCACACAGTTTCTTCATCCTCTTTATAACATAATGACATATCCATACAAACAAAAGTGGCAAGGGATCTTTATGCTTTCCTTGCTTGCAAAACTCCATCCTGTAGAATATTTTTCTATGGGATGAAGAACTATACATCAGACCTAATAGAGATAGGAAGACTTTTACATTCAAGAGGCTGGCTACCTGCAAGTGGGGGAAACCTCTCCGCAAGGCTCGAAGATGATAGGGTGCTTATTACCGCCTCGGGAAGCCACAAGGGACATCTCACGAGAGAAGATTTTGTGGTGGTTAATCTAAAGGGAGAGGTGTTAGAAGGTTCAAAAAAGCCATCTGCAGAAACGGAGCTTCATCTTTTAGTCTATAGGGTTTTTCCACAGGTAAAGTCCGTCCTGCATGTGCATTCTATAAACTCCACGTTAATATCAAGAATGGCACAAGAAGACATAAGACTTGAAGGCTATGAGCTTCTGAAAGCCTTTGATGGAATAAAAACCCACGAAACGAGTATAAGTGTCCCTGTCTTTGAAAACTCCCAAGACATGGAGGAGTTATCTAAGAAAATTGAAAAGAGACTAAAGGAAGAAAAGGTTTACGGCTTTCTCCTTAGGTCTCATGGCTTATACACATGGGGCAAAAGCATAAGGGAGGCTTATATAAGGCTTGAGGCTTTTGAGTTTCTCTTTGAGTGTGAGCTTAGGCTAATGCGTTTGGCATGAAGGCAAGGCTTTATATCGCAGATGCAAGAAGTATGAAAGAGTTGAGCGACCAAAGCGTAGACCTTGTCATTACCTCTCCACCCTATTGGCACATCAAAGATTATGGAGTCGAAGGTCAAATAGGATATGGACAGAGCCTGCATGAGTATTTAAAAAGCCTATATGCGGTCTTTAAAGAATGCTACAGGGTTCTAAAAGGAGGAACTAAACTTTGCATAAACATAGGAGACCAGTTTGCCCGTAGCATAGTCTATGGAACATATAAGGTTATCCCCATCCATGCGGAGATAATATGCATGTGTGAAGAAATAGGCTTTGACTATATGGGTGCTATAATATGGCAGAAAAAGACAACTATGAATACCACAGGTGGGGCAAATATAATGGGTAGTTTTCCGTATCCACCCAATGGTGTTGTAGAAATAGACTATGAGTTTATACTAATTTTCAAAAAAGAAGGTAAACGCAAGGTTGAAAAAAGCGTTAAAGAGGCTTCAAAATTGACAAAAGAAGAGTGGAAGGAATACTTCTCTGGTCATTGGAAATTCGCAGGTGCAAGGCAAATCAACCACGAGGCGGTTTTTCCAGAAGAGCTTCCAAGAAGGTTAATAAAGATGTTTTCCTTTGTAGGCGATACGGTGCTTGACCCTTTTGCAGGCAGTGGGACAACTCTCAAAGTAGCCTTAGAACTTGGTAGAAGAGCCATAGGCTATGAGATAAAGGAAGACTACGTTAAATTGGTGAGAGAGAAATTAGGTTTATTTGGGCTTGAGGTTATAAAGAGGGAGGTTCAGGACTATAAGGTAGAAGAAGTCAATTACGAGCCAAAGGTAAAAGATGCTAAGCCATTGATTGAGGAAAAGAAGTCTAAGTTTAACGGAGATAGATTATACAAAGTTCTGGAGGTGCTTTCAGAAGATACCCTTTTACTTTCTACTGGCATTAAAGTGAAATTGGCTGGTGTGAGGATTAAGGACAAGAAGTATGCTTTAGAATATTTGAACCGTTATGTAAAGGGTAAAGAGGTGTTTTTGAAGTTTGTGAGTAATAGCGAAGAAAATCCTCATGATACGGTTATCGCCAGAGTGTTTTTGAAAAACAAAATCCACATAAATAGAAAAATGGTACAGATGAATATTGCGGAGGAGTTAGATGAGTAAGTCTGAAGGGAATAAGAAGGAGTGGATTTTAAATATAGCCACAAACCGCTGGCAATTTAATAGACCAAAATATGTAGGAAAGGTAGCAGAAGAGATAAGAAAATGCTCTCCAAAAACTCTACAGGATTGGATTGAATATTACAGGAATAAGGTGAGACCAGAAAAGTATAGAGAGATGAGTAAACATATTCCAAACCTTACTATTGATGAATATCTTGATTTTATAGGTCATGAACTTTGTAAGAAAATTCATGAAGTTATGAAAAAGGAAATAGAAAACATAAAGGATGAAGACTGCATATCCTACGTAAGAGAGCTGATTTTTAACAGAACTTTTCATGGTTATATTACTGAGAAACATACAGTTTATGAACGCTTGGAAAAGGAGCTTGGATTTGAAATAAAACCTGCACCAGATTCATGGGATAGAAGATATAATATTGACTTTTATATTGAATGCAAAAAGGGTGTAATAGGTCTACAGGTTAAGCCCATTACATATCAACAAACTCCCGAGATTCACAAGTGGATAGATTGGTTGAAAGAATCCCATGAAAAGTTTAAGAAGGAAGTTGGAGGAGAGGTGTTTGTGATATTTTCTGTGAAGATAAACAAAGATGTTAAGCGTATCCACAATGAAAGTCAAGTGATTGATTCTATCAAAAAGGCTATAATAAACTTAGGAGGTCCGAAATGAGCTTGCTTGTGGTTTATGACGAGGAAGGAAGGCTTTTGGAGGTTGAAAGGGATTACGAAAAGATATCTCAGAGGCTTGCGTCCATTGGCATACGCTTTGAAAGGTGGGAGGCAAAGGTAGAGCTTCCCTGGTCTGCAGGTCAAGAAGAGGTGCTTGAAGCCTACAAGGAGGATGTGGAGAGGATAGTGAAGGAGTTTGACTTCAAGTCTATTGACGTGGTAAGCCTAACACCAGAGCATCCAAAAAAGGAAGAGCTAAGAAATATGTTTCTTTCGGAGCATACACACTCAGACTTTGAAGTGAGGTTTTTCGTGGATGGCTGTGGAACCTTTTACCTACACCCTGAAGATAAAGTCTATGCGGTCTTGTGTGAGAAGGGTGATTTCATAAGCGTGCCTGCAAACACAAAGCACTGGTTTGATATGGGAACAGAGCCTTTCTTTAAGGCTATTAGGTTTTTCTCCATACCTGATGGTTGGGTGGCGAACTTCACTGGCTCTGACATATCCAAAAAAATACCAAGCCATGACCAAATCTTGAAGCTAAGATGATAAGGGCAATTATAACGGATATAGAAGGAACAACTTCATCCATATCCTATGTAAAAGAGGTTATGTTTCCTTACTCAAAGATAAGGCTTAGAAGTTTTCTTGAGGCTTATTGGCAAGAGGATAAGGTCAAGGAGCTAATAAGAGGACTTGAGGAAAAACTCCAAAGAAGTATAGACCTTGACACTGCGGTAAAGACCTTTGAAGAATGGATAGACAAAGACCTAAAAGAACCACTTCTCAAAGAACTTCAAGGGCATATATGGGAAGAGGGGTTTACTTCAGGAGAATTAAAAGGACACATATACGAAGATGCTTATAAAAAACTCAAAGAGTGGAAGGAGCAAGGCTATAGGCTCTATGTTTACTCTTCTGGTTCTGTAAAGGCTCAAAAGCTCTTTTTTGGAAACACAGACTATGGAGACCTTACCTATCTTTTTGATGGTTTTTTTGACACTTCTGTGGGAGGTAAAAAGGAAAAGGAGTCTTATTTGAAAATTGCTGAGCTTATAGGTCTAAAGCCAGAGGAGTGTTTGTTTTTGTCTGACTTGGAAGAGGAGCTTGACTGTGCAAGGTCCGCTGGTATGAGAACTGTAAGGGTTGTAAGGGACACGGGAAAGACAGATTCAAAACACCCTATTGTGGAGAGCTTCTACCAAATAACACTTTAATAGAGTAGAGAACGAATATAACACCACCTGCAACTGCAAGAAGTGTGCCAATACCCATTAGACCCAAAGACATAAGCACTACTGGGTCATCGGTAAAGCCTGTGCCATAGGTTTTTCTTGGTGCATTCCTTAGACCTGCAAAAAAGAGTCCCAACACAAAAAGCTCCATGCCAGTGCCGTATAGATAAACTTGGGGCAGGGATATTTTGCTGAGCTTTTGGGTATATCCCAGTTCCTTAAAGAGATGGTAAGCGATTGTCATGAAGGCAAGGGTTTGGCTGGTTATTACTCCATGATAATGGGCAGGAATGCTAAGGTTTGACTTCATTCCTATGTATTCGTTTGAGGGGTTAATAAAATAAGACACAAGGGAAGGCAGAACTCCAGCATAGGCGATAAATACACCAAGCAGGTAGAGGACAAGAGAGATAAAAAAGGCTGTGGAATATAGGTCTTTGCCTCTCTTGAAGTTTTTGAGCAAGAAAAATATATGGAAGAAAATGGGAAGACCAAGCCCTACCGCGTATCCAAGGTCTGTAAGTCTTCTTGCACTTTCAGAAACAGGGTCTGCAAAAATTATGGGAATAAACACATACATAAAGCAAAAGGAAAGAAACAAAAAGCTCACATATCTAATTCTTCCAAGTTCAAGCCTTATACCCTTTATCTCAAACAAGTAATACCAAGCGTATAGGAGCATGACACCGTTTATAAACTGATGGATGTGCCCTGGAGCCCAGTAGAGTCTTTCGTAGAAAAGGTAGAGCTCCTCTCTTGAGCCTGCCTTTGGTATAGAGGTAAGGAAGGCAAGGAACATAAAAATAGAAAGCAGGATAGAAACTGATGCTAAGTGCTCTCTTGGGTTTTTTGAAAGTAGGTTTTCTTCTGCCTTTTTTAAGAGTCCAAAGCCACCGAGCCAAAAACCAGCAAAAAAGAGCAAAGCACCAAGCCAGAAAAGTGGATGGTCTATGGTGGGAAGGTAGTTATTAGAAACTCCTCTGCCAACTCCCAGAAGGGAAACAAAGGCTATAAAGAAAATGCCACCTAAAGAAAAGTAAAAGGGGCTTTTTAGCTCCTCTTTGAAGGTCAACTGCCACAGAAGAAGGCTAAAGGTTAAGAAAAAGCCAATTATGGCAAGGTCTACATGTCCTATTATAGAATGGTAAAAATAGCCAGGTGGGACAAGTTTATAAACTGCAGGAGTTCTTGCTACCGCAGCCACAAGGGCAAGCAAACCACCAAGACCCAAAGAAACAATAGAAAGCAAAAGCCATCTTTTGTGCATACTTTATCTCCTCATGTCAAAAACCATCACAAAAAACAGAAGGGCTATGTATAGAATTGAGTAGAAGAACAGAAACATACCATTGGGTTTTTTTGAAAAGACAAACTTTAGAGTAAGAAGAAGGTATAAACCACTCAAGAATAGGGCGGAGACAAAGTATATGTGTCCTGCAATTCCGTAAATTGAAGGCAATAGGCTCAGTGGCAAAAGCCCCGCTGTATATATGAGGGTTTTTACCTTTGTATGCTCTATTCCCTTTGATACAGGCAGGGTTGGAATTCCTGCCCTTTTGTAGTCCTCCGCATACTTTATTGCCAAAACCCAAAAGTGAGGGGGTTGCCACATGAACATTATGAGAAAAAGTATAAGGGCTTCAAAGCCTACCTCTCCTCTCACCGACGCATATCCTATAACGGGAGGAAGAGCACCTGAAACACCACCTATTTCTGTAGCCAAAGGACTTTTTCTCTTTAGGGCAATGGTATATATCACCACATAGAAGAAGGAAGCGAGGAAAACAAAAAAAGTTGCAAGCATGTTTACCTTAAGGAGCATCACCACCGCAGAAAGCACAAGCAAAGACAAACCGAAGACAAGGGCATTCAAAGATGGTATGCTTCCACTTGGCAGAGGTCTGTCCTTTGTCCTACTCATAAGGGCGTCCAAGTCCCTGTCAAAGAATTGATTGAGAACCGCAGAACCTGCAGAGGCGAGCCCCGTGCCAAGAAGTGTCCAAAAGACAATCCAAGGGTCTGGAAAGCCTCTTTTGGCAAAATACATGCCGGTGAGAGTTGTTATTAGAACGAGCAAGACTATGCCAGGCTTTGTGAGGATTATGTAATCCCTTATAAGACTACTGTATATCACCGCCCTATTTACCATGCAGGTCTTACCTTTGGTTCTGGAGTTTTGCTAAGTTGAAGGTTGTATGTAAGCCAAGCAAAAAGGAAAAAGCCCATAGCGGTGTCAAAAAACACAAAAGGAAGGAAAAAGCCAGATACTACCATGGAGATAGCAAACAGGAACTGAAGGTTTATAAAAACAAAGGTGGTAAGCGTTGTCCTATTAAAGTTAGAGACCATAGCCAAAAGAAAGGCAAGCCATGTAACATAGGCTATGTTTCTGTGGACAAATTGAAGGGTAACTTGCCAGTTGGTAAGGTCTGGTATTAGCTTTCCTGCACAGGTAGGCCACTCATGACCACAGGCTTCACCAGAACCTGTATATCGCACAAGGACACCGGTTATCATAGTGGTAAGGGCAAAGGCATAAGCCCATAATGGCACACCACCAGAAGGATTTTCCTCCCTTTGCAAAAATCTGTAAGTTAAAACCAAAGCACCAAGAATTATCATAGACTCGTATATGTGGAGAGACTCAAGGAGCATATGAGACACATATTTGAGGTTTGGAGCTTCTAACCTTATCATCTTCATCCCAGTAAGCGCAGCGGATATGGTAAAGAGCAAGGCAACAAGAGATGCTATCTTTGCGGATTTTGGAGCGGTCTTGTATTTGAACCACAAAAGTAAAAAGGTAAGGAATACAAAAATACCTGCAAGCCCGCTGACCGTTCTGTGTCCCATTTCTAACTTTGCGGAGGTTTCCTTTGGTGGCTGAAAGTTACCATAGCAAAGGGGCCAATCAGGACAGGCAAGCCCAGAATCCGTTGACCTGACAGCCCCTCCCCATATCATCACTATGTAGGTAAACAGCATAGCAAGTCCTAAGAATAGCCTCAGCATAATAGCTATAAATTATACCTCAGTGGTTTCAATGGTAAGCTCTTTTATATACCTTAGCAATCCCTCCCTGAGGTCTTCTCTTTGTAGTGCAAACTCCAATATGGTTTGTATGTATCCCATAGGTGTTCCCGTGTCGTAGACCCTTGAGTCAATCTTTATGGCATAGACTGCCTCTTCCTCAAGAAGTAGTCTTATGGCATCCGTAAGTTGTATTTCACCACCTTTGCCAGGTGGCGTTATCTTAAGTTTTTCAAATATCCTTGGAGTGAAGAGATACCTCCCTACTATGGCAAGCCTTGAGGGAGCTTCTTCAGGCTTTGGCTTTTCCACCAGGTCATCTATTATGTATATGTCCTTTTCAATATGCCTGCCGTCTATAATGCCATATTTTGAAACCTCCTTTTGTTCCACTTCAAAGACCGCTATAACGCTTTTACCAAACCTCTTGTATACATCCATCATACTCTTAAGCACATTCTCCTCATCCTTGAGGATAACATCTCCCAGACACACTATGAAGGGCTCATTACCCACCACAGGCTCTGCCACAAGCACCGCATGACCGAGTCCTAATTGCTCTTTCTGCCTTATGTATATGGGATTTATTAACCTGCTTATCTCCATTATGTTTTTCAAAAGCTCTGTTTTTCCGCATTGCTCTAAGTGTTTTTCAAGGTCTGTATTTATATCAAAGTGGTGTTCAATGGGTCTTTTGTGTCTTCCTGTGACGAATATTACGTTATCAATACCAGCCTCGAGGCACTCTTCCACAATAAACTGTATGACAGGCTTGTCAATTATGGGAAACATCTCCTTTGGCATGGCTTTTGTTGCTGGCAGAAACCTTGTCCCCCAGCCTGCTACTGGCAAAACCGCCTTTCTTACTTCCATGTTTATACCCTCCTTAAAGTAGATTTCTTTCTCTTAAGAATTTTGCAAGCTCCTCATCTCTTTTTGCCAGTTTTCTTAAGGCTTCAAGGAAGTCTTTCATCTTCGTCTTGTTTTCTGTGAGCTCTTCTTCTACCTTTTTGAACTTGTCTTCAAAGGGTCTTATCATGGTTCTCCTGTCCCATATGGCAAAGCCTATAGTTACCGCAGTTATGGTGGCAAAAGTGCCAGCAAGAATACCCATAAAGACCAGAATCATCTCAATTTTGTGATTAACTTCCTCAAACCTTTTGTCTACCTGCTCAAACCTTTTATCTATTTGCTCAAACCTTTTATCTATTTGCTCAAACCTTTTTTCTGTCTGCTCCATAAACACCTTTAAGGTTGCCTTTATCTCCGCAACATCTTTTAGCAACTGTTTTTCCTCTTCTGGCGTAAGGGCAAAAGAGATGCTAAAAAGGAATAGCAAGCAAAGAAACAACCTCTTCATTTTCCCTCCTCATAAAGAATATACTTCTTTATTTCCTCACAGGCAAGTGGATTGGCAAAGGCTTTTACGCTTTTGGAGAAAAGCTCATGGTCTTTGAGTATACGCTCTATCTTTTCAACTAACCCTTCTACGCTTACTTCTTCCTGTCTTAGAAGGAGTCCACCTCCAAGGTCTTCTATCTCTTTTGCGTTGTAATACTGATGGTCTCCAACCGCATGAGGAAAGGGAATAAAAACGGAAGGCACGCCAAAAAGAGAAAGCTCTGTTATGGTGCTTGCACCCGCTCTGCTAAGGGCTACAGTGCTTGCTCTGTATAGGATATGCATTTCATGACTAAAGGGCAAGACTAAAACTTTCAGTCCTCTTTGCTTATAAAATCCCTCTAACTTTTCATAATCCCTTTCTCCAGTTATGTGTATGCCCTGCCAACCTGTTTTTTGAAAGACCTCGGGAGCTATCTGGTTTAAGAAACTTGCACCCTGACTGCCTCCCACTACAAGGAGCGTAATTTTGTCTTCCAAACCTAACCTTTTGAGTGCTTCTTCCTTGCTTAGACTAAGACCCTCCAACAGGGATTTTCTAACAGGCAGACCAGTCTTAACAGTCTTTTCCTTTGGAAAGTATCTTTTTGTGTATTCAAAAGTTATAAAGACCCTTTTTGCAAACCTCCATAGTAGCCTATTGGTCTTGCTTGGCACAGAGTTTTGCTCATGAAGGTATAAGGAAGTGCCTTTTAGAGGGCAGGCTAAACCCAGAGGAAGGCTCGCATATCCCCCAAAGACCACCGCTTTGTCTCCTCTTTCTAATAGCTTGGCTACTTGCAGAGCTCCCCTGAAGTTTTTAAACACAGAAGTGAGTTTCTCCTTTATACCTCTACCCATAAAAGGATAAGCCTGCACAAAGTGGCTTTGGACGGGCAATTTGTCGCTGAACCTTCTCTCTATACCCCTTTCTGAACCTACAAAAACAGTATCTATCTTCTCCTCAAGAAGGCACTCTATGAGTGCCAGTGCAGGGAAGAAGTGTCCACCTGTGCCACCACCAGAAACGAAAACTCTCATTTAGAAGGATTATAAAGAGGGCTTAGCCTAAAGTAAAGAAAAGAACCCTTAATTACTGAGTAAGAAAGAAGAAAGCTAAGAGATAAATGCATGAAGGTAGGTATAAGGGCAGGTCCAATAATAGGCAAGAGATATACGATTAAAGATAGTGCAAAACTAAGCAAAAGGCAGAGATTTATTAGCTTCTGGTCTATGACTTCAGACATAAGAGGAACCTTTAATGAGCCTTCATTGCTAAGGTGAAACCACACAAGAAAGGGAATAATCCTAAGCATCATGCCAGTTATAAGAGTTGAAAAGAAAAGGAAGAAGACAAAAAGGAAACGATAATTAAAGCCATCAAAAACCAAAAGAATAACAGCTATTAAAAGATGGATGTGGGAAAGATACCAGAAGTAGAGGCTTTTGTCCGCAATTTTTCTTTTTCTTGTAAAAAGTCTATGGAATGTAATAAGGGCTTGAAAAAACACAAGCAGGGAAAGTGGAAGGTTTGATAGTTTAAATTCAAAAAGAAAAAATATGAGGGCAAAAGTCAAAAGGTATGGAAAATTCATAGCGTAAAGCCTTGGATAGGCTCTTGTGACAAAGAACATCTCCACAACCTGAAAAGAAACGCTTGTTATGAGAAGGAATATCCATCCAAAGAGCATAAATAGGCGGTGCACTTTCAGTAAGGCTTCTGTGTTGTCTATATAGCCACCATAAGAAAGTGCAGTAAGAAAGCCAGAAAACCCTCCTATAAGCACAAACAAAAGTGCAAACTTTATGCCTTGCGAGGTAGGAGTATAGCTTTTTATCCTCATAAGCCTATTAAGCATAAGAAGGCTTGTGTAAGCTATCCCAGTAAAGAGGAGTGATGCTCCAGCAAGAAGTGTAGAAAAGCTACCTAAATAAAAGCCAAATAACAGCAATAGATAGCCCGTCAATAAAAGAAGCCAAGAGATAAAAGCCTTTTGTTTTGGCTTTTGTATTACAGCACCTGCAACGACAGGAAGCATCTGAAAAAGGGCTCCAAACATGGTAAAAAGGGCAAAGCCAACTGTAGTTATATGCGTAAGTAAAGGTATGCTTAATCTGTTTGTTAGAAGGGCATAGATTTCAAGCAAGGAACCCAAAAACCACAAAAGACAAGCTGTTATAAAAAAGCCTGAAACAACAATGAAGGGTGGAGCCTGAGATAGGGATAACCCTTTGGGAAAGCTCATAGTGTTTCCATCTTTTGCACAACCTCTGGTGCATCAAGGTGCTGGTCACACATGGGATAGAGTATCTGCTCTTCTTTCATATTGTGCTGTTGTATAAGTATCATAAAGGTTTCTCCAGTGGAGAGAAAAGTCTTCCTGTCCCTTTTTTCAAGAGCCTGCTCCATCCTCTTTATAAGCTCTCTCGCCTGAGCATGCTCCATCCTCATAACCTGTGTAGGACCCATGACTATCCCTGTCCTTCCCTCAAACTCAGGAAAAAGCACCTCCTCTTCTTTTTGAAAGTGTCTGAGAGTCTCGTCTTTGAAAGCTTCAAAAGCCTTTCTTGCTTCTTCCCAACTTCCAGAGTTCACAAGCTCCTCCACTCTTGCATACAGGTCATCACACTCTCTGTGTTCTTCGGTCAGATACTCGGTTATGGTAAACATGCAAAACCTCCTTCACATGATAGTATATATATACTTACTTTTTCCCTCTTGTCAAGGTTTAAATTTAAAACCTATGAAAGTTTCTCTTATAACCCTTGGGTGCAGGAGCAACGCCTTTGATACGGAGCTTATGGCAAACTACTTTAAGTCAAAGGGCTACGAGGTTTTAAACGACCAAGAACAAGCGGACATTTACATAATAAACACATGCACCGTTACCTCAGAGGCGGATAGGTCCTCTCGTCAAGCAATACATAGAGCAAAGAGAAAAAATCCAAAAGCCTTAGTGGTAGCCACAGGGTGCTACGCACAGATAAACCCACAGGCATTGTTAAATATGCAGGATGTGGATATGGTAGTGGGAAACTCTCACAAGCATAGGATAGTTGAGCTGATTGAGGAGTTTTTGCAGGATAAGGGAGAAAATATCTTTGTAGATAACATCTTCCGTCAGTCAAGACTTGAGAGCTTTGACCTTATAACCTTTTTTGAAAAGACAAGACCCTTCATAAAGGTCCAAGAGGGTTGTAATCGCTTTTGCACTTTTTGTGTAATACCCTATGCGAGAGGAAAGGTCAGAAGTGTTCCACCTGAGAAGGTTGTAAAAGAGGTAAAACTCTTGGCACAGAAAGGCTTCCAAGAAGTTGTCCTAACAGGCACACAGCTAACTCAGTATGGCTGGGACATGGGAACAAGTCTTTATGAGCTTCTAAGAGGACTTATAGACGTCAAGGGTATTGAACTTATAAGGCTGTCTTCCATGCACCCTTCCGAGATAGATGGAGAGCTTTTGGAGCTTATAACTTCAGAGGAAAAGATAGCACCCCACTTTCATATTTCACTTCAAAGCGGGTCTGACAGAATCTTAAAGCTTATGGAGAGGGAATACACAATAAGCGATTATTTGAAGATTGTGGATAAGATAATAAGCAAAAGACCCATATCCGCCATAGGCACGGACATAATAGTGGGCTTTCCTACAGAAACAGAAGAGGACTTTGAGCAGACCTACGAACTTTTAGAGGGGCTACCCATAGCCTATATGCATGTTTTCCCCTACTCAGATAGACCCTTTACCAAAGCGAGTAAAATGGAGGGAAAGGTGGCTTCTTCTGTAAAGGATAATAGGGTAAAAGTCCTAAAGGAATTAGACAAGGGAAAGAGGCAAAATTTCTACGAAATTCACAGAGGAAAGAGCTTAAGGGCAACCATAATAGAAGGGAATAGGCTTCTTACGGAAAACTACATAGAAGTAGATAGAAGCGTGAAAGGTAATGCAGGCTGTGTTATTAGAATATTGCTTTAGTTATAATAATTAGGTTGTGGTCAAAAACCTATATCTCCTGCGTCACGCACAAAGCGAATACAACGAAAAGGGTATATTTCAAGGAAGGTTAGACAGTGACCTAACTCCTCTGGGCTTTGTTCAGGCAAGGCTTGTGGCTCAGGAGCTTTCAGATAAGGGCATACAGATAATATATTCTTCTCCTCAAAGAAGAGCCTATAAGACCGCACTTACGGTTGCAGATGTGCTTGGTCTTGAGGTTATAGTGGATGAGCGTATAAGGGAGATGTCCTTTGGAGAATACGAAGGCAGGCACTTTTGGACGCTTATGGAAGAGGAAGGTGAGCTTCTTAGGGCTTGGCTTTCCAATCCTGTTGAAAATCCACTGCCTACTCAAGAGGATATGGAAAGTTTCAGAAACAGGGTTGAGAGCTTTCTAAGGGATATACTTCAAGAAAGGCACACAAGCATTCTAATTGTTGCACACGGTGGAACTCTTCATGCTTTGATATGTCTCTCACTCGGGCTTGGGCTTGAAAACCTCTGGAACATACACATGGACAATACGGGAATAACCCACCTAAAGTATAACGCTGGAAGGTTTGAACTAAAACATCTCAATAGACTTTGTCATATGAAAGGGCTTTAAGGAGCTCTTCACAGCCCAAAAACTCAAAAACCCTACCCTCTTCTGTTATATCTATTCTTACATTGCAGGTGCATATGTTTAGACCTTCCCCCCACTCTACCACGAGGACCCCTTTGCCAACAAATTCTTCAAGGTATAAGTCTTTGACTCTGTATAAGTCCGCATGTATTAGGAGTCCCTTTCTCGTAGGATATTCGTTTATCAAAGTAAAGGTAGGGCTACGCACTTGGTAGCCTTCAAGTAGACCCATACCTTCCGCTATACCCCTTATTAGTGTAGTCTTACCTGCACCAAGAGGACCGATAAGACAGATAACCTCGGAACCCTTTAGACTTTTTCCTATCAATTCTCCGAGCTTAAGGGTTTCCTTTTCAGAGCTGGAAAATATACGCACCAATGTTATATTATAAACACTATGGAATTATACTTTTTTCCTGATGTTTATGCGGACAGGTATCTCGTGGATTCCTACATAATATCCTTTAAACTCAAGGATAAAAGCTGTGTAGAGACAAGGGAATTAGAGGGTAGGGAATATGTGGTCCAAGTGCATGACTGGGAAGCCTTCAAGGAAAATGCCTACGATATAGTGCTCTATGAGTATGGTGATGAAGTAGCAAGGTTCTCAGATATAGAAACCGCACTTTCTGAGGCATATAAGATGGCATGTCTCGAGGCTTCAAGACGCATACCCAAGGTTATTGAGCCAGCCCTCGGTGTAGGCAATCCCCCCATAGAGGTGGTGGAAAGGGTTTTCCCCCTTAGCTTTAAGGCTGAAGCCTTTCCAGAAAACCTTGATAGCTTTCTTGATCACCTTGTTAAGAATGTTGAAATAGAAACCTTAGAATGGGAGAAGGCGGACGATGACGAAATACCTTTCTGACCTACTTGAAGAGCTTACACCTAAGAGGATAGTAGAGGAACTTGACAGATATATAGTAGGTCAGGAAAGTGCCAAAAGGGCAGTTGCCATAGCTCTCAGAAACAGATGGAGAAGACAGAAACTGCCAGAACACATAAGGGATGAGGTGGCACCCAAGAACCTTCTCATGATAGGTCCCACAGGAGTAGGAAAGACAGAAATAGCACGCAGGATAGCCCAGCTTATAAAAGCTCCCTTTGTCAAAGTAGAAGCCACAAAGTATACGGAGATAGGTTATGTGGGAAGGGACGTGGAGTCCATGGTAAGGGAGCTGGTGGAAGTCTCCTACCAAATGGTAAAACAGGAAAAAATGCAAGAGGTGAGAGAAAGAGCAAAAAGGCTTGCGGAAGAGAGACTTCTTGACTACCTTGTCCCTCAACAACTGAGCTTTGGAATAAGAAGCCCTCAGGATGCAGGCAAAAGAGAGGAAATGAGAGAAAAGCTAAGAAGGGGCGAGTTAGAAGACAGGGTTATAGAGGTTGAAGTTCAAGAAAAGTTTGTGCCAGTTATAGGCATAGCTGGACCTCCGGGTCTTGAAGAGCTTGAAGAACAGCTCAGGAACATGCTGGGTGGTCTTGGCGGTGGCAGGAAAAGAAGAAGGCTCAAAGTCAGAGAAGCCCTTCAGGTTTTTGAATCAGAAGAAGCAGAAAAGCTCATAGACCAAGAGGAGGTAGCAAGAGAAGCCATAAGCAGGGCGGAGAACTTTGGAATAATCTTTATAGACGAGATAGACAAGATTGCGGTAAAAACTCCAGGAGCAGGTCCCGGAGTGTCAAGGGAAGGAGTGCAAAGAGACCTTCTTCCCATAGTGGAGGGGACGGTGGTAAAGACCAAGTATGGACCTGTGAGAACAGACCACATACTCTTTATTGCAGCAGGAGCCTTTCATATAGCCAAGCCTTCAGACCTTATGCCAGAGCTTCAAGGAAGGTTTCCCATAAGAGTTGAACTGAACCCTCTCACAAGAGAGGACTTTGTGAGAATACTAAAAGAGCCAAAAAACGCACTTACGGTGCAATACATAGAGCTTCTCAAAACTGAGGGAGTTGAGCTTGAATTTACAGAGGATGCCCTTGAGGAGATAGCCCGCATTGCAGAGGACGCCAACAACCGCACAGAAAATATAGGTGCAAGAAGACTTCATACTGTGATGGAAAAACTACTTGAGGACATCTCTTTTAACGCACCAGAGCTTGCGGGTCAGAGAATAATCATAGACGCAAGGTTTGTAAGGGCAAAGCTCGAGGGTATAGTAAAAGACGTGGAGCTTTCCAAATACATACTATGAGGGACTTATTAGAAAGGGTTGAAGAGCTTCTTCTACTTCAGGAAAAGCTGGTAAACCTCCTACTCATTTCTGGCACTCAAAAGGCAAGACTTAGCGTAAACACTGCCTTTGATATCCTCTATTATAACATTGAGCTTCTTGATATGATAGGCGAACTACTGAGCTCTCCAGAAGAACTAAGGGATGACTATGCGGTAAACCTTATTCTTGAAGCATTGTCATGGATGGTTTTCTTGCTTCCAGCGATAGAAGAGTCCTGTCCCATATTCTTTCATGGTATAAGGACAAGAGAAAGTGACCCTATGCAGAAGATAAAATTCATACTTGGATATTTAGAAGAATCGCACAGAAAAGGTAATTATAACGCTTTGGTTGATGCTGTAGAGCAGGTGCAAAGTGTCTCAAACCTTCTAAAGTATCAGATAGTGCTCGCCCGTAAGGCATATATGAACTTAGCTTGAGCCTTTCATAGTTCTTATAAACACGAGCACTCTTGCAACAGCTCTGTATAGCTCTGGAGGTATCTCTTCATATATTTCCACTTTCATTAAGGCAGAGAGGAGGACTTTGTCTTCTAAAACTGGGACACCGTTTTTCTTTGCAGTCTCTATTATCTTCTCTGCGAGCTCTCCTGAACCTTTTGCAACTACTACAGGAGCTTCGTCCTTCTTAGTGTCATATCTCAGGGCTACTGCCTTTTTCCTCTCTTCCATAGCTAAGCCAACAATAAAAAGCCTTCTTGAGTAAATATATCTCTCAGGTTTTCTACAAACTTATCTCTTTGAACAAGTTCCACAGAGAAATTTCTGAGTTTTAGACCCTCTTCCTCTATTATGCCCTTAAGCTCCCTCTCGCTCATCCTAAGCCTCTCTGCTAAAATTGGTATATCAGTGTATAGCTTTGTATCAACCACCTTAGAATTTTTAGGCATTTTCATAAAACCTCCAATAAAGTTAACCTCATAATCTAGGTTAAAAACTACCGTGTAATCACTACTGCCTTTTATAATAATATTTCCCTTGCCTCTTTCATGATAAAAAGGTATGTGAAATATATATTGCTGGTTTAACGCAGACCATTGAAGGTGGGTTATAAGCTCAAGCCTACTCAGTAGATTTTCCATTTGGTTGCCTTTAAGCTGGTAAAACTCCGATAGTTTTTCCCCTTTTTCTAAAAATTCCATAACGCCTTTGTATGTCTCCCTTATATCCTTCTCTGAACCAGTTTCAACCGCTTTGAAGAATTCCCTTATGGCAGGTTCATCAAGTCCTTGTAAGTCTTTTATAGCCTTCTGTAAGGTATCGTATCCTTCTATTTTTCCTGAATTGAAAAGTCTGAAGAGTTCTTTTATAAAAACAGGTGCATCCCTTTCCTTTATTGCGTTTAGAAGCACATTTTCCCCACGAGCTTTCATCTCAATCATAAAACTTACATACTCCTCCCTTTCTGAAGCACCTTTAACAGCTTCGAATAATTTCCTCATTGCAGGTTCATTAAGCCCTTGTAAGCCCTTCATAGCCTCCTGTAAGGTCTGGTATCCTTCTGTTTTTCCTGGATTCAAAAGGCTGAAAAGCTCTTTTATAAAAGTAGGTGCTTCCCTTTGTCTTATTGCATTCAGAAGCACATTTTCTCCCCGAGCTTCCATCTCAATAATAAAATTTGCATAATCCTTTGGCATGTTTTGGAACATAAGAATCCTAATTGCAGTAGACGCCTTCTCGTAATTAGAAAGTTTTAGCTTTAAACCTTCAAAGAGGTTTCTTATCCCCTCAAGGCTTTTTTCATAGTTTACTCCAAGCATCTTTGACAAAGTTTCTGCATAAGGTAGAATTGATTGTATGAGTTTTGCCTTCGTGTCCTTTAAAAGCTCTTCAGGTTTTAACTTTCCGAGGAAAAGGTCAAGGAGCTTTCTCTCATAAAGAACGCCAGAATTTTCAATACCAGCCTTAATATTTTCAGGCTCAAGTGGTATTTTGACAGTATCATCACCTTTAAATATGAGATTAAGCAATTCTTCTGTTTGCATAGGTCTATGAAGGCTTGTAACCTTAAAGGTCAGCGGGTTAGCGTTGGAAAGAGTGAGCTCCACCGTATCCCCAACCTTGAGATTAAAGGATGACTTGTTTTCAGCTGTTATTTCAAAGCCGTTGGAGAGAGTAAGCGTAAGCATATTTCCACCAGAGTAGCTTACCCTCGCCTTTACTGTGCCCTCCCCACCAGAGGTAAGCTCCAGAAGCACGTCTGGAACTGTTGAAAGCACCTTTATACTTAGTTCCTCACCAGCCTTCTGTGCTCTTGTGGACTGAGACTGTTCTATAGCATGCTGGAGTAGTATTCCTTCTATCCTTCTTATCTCCATATGGTTAAATATCGTCCACCAATGAGAGAGCTAAAGCCCCACGTGCCATGCAGTACTCCTGGCAGGAAGAGAAGTGAAGACTAAAGCACTCTGCAGGCAAGCTTTCACAAAGAACCTTCAGTTCCGCCTCAAGGTCACCCAGCATAACCCTCATGGCATCAATAAGACCACCTCCCAAAACCACCTTGTCTGGATTGAGTATGTGAACTGCGTTCATAAGACCTGCAAGCAGGAACTTTTTAAAACCTTCTACCGCCTCTAAGGCATACCCTTCTCCTTCTATTGCCCTTTGAATTATCTGGTAGTCTTTTAGTTCACTGCCCGAAAGGCTTTTGTATATGCTCTCAAGACCATAAGAAGAGCAATAAGCCTCCCAGCATCCCAATCTTCCGCAACTACACCTCTCTCCTCCAATAAATATGGTATGATGCCCCAGCTCAAGAGCACTTCCACATGCCCCCAGAAAAGGCTTTCCATTCACCACAAGCCCAGCACCAAGCCCAGTGCCCACCGCAACAAATAGCAAAACCCTGCTTTCCCTGTGGTCGTAAAACCACTCTCCAAAAGCCCCCGCAGAAACATCATTAACCACCTTTACATTAATTCCTTCAAGAACCTCCTTAAGGTTTACACCGTCAAGAGCTGGTATGTTAGGAGATTTATAAACCACACCCTCTAAGGAGGTAAAACCTGCGACCGCAATTCCCACAGAGGAAGGATATCCCTCAAAGACTATCTCCCTTATCCTTTGTAAAAAAAGTTCCCTGTCTTTGGACATGTCCCTTATGTAATGCTTTTCTCTTCTACCATCCTCCCAGTAAACCTTTATAAAACTACCCCCTATATCAACTCCCTTTCTCATATTCAAGCCTTTTTATCTTTGTATCCTTACCTTCTCTATCGTAATATACTTTTACAAAAAGAAGCCTCTGAGTCATCCCCTTTTCTTTTCTTACAAGCATAACCATAACCTCACCATCTTTCATTAACTTTTCTTCAACCTTTGCGTCTGGATATGCCTTCCTATAGGATTCGCAGGTTCTAAAAAGACCATCTACACCTCCTATATCCTTTGCAAGCTCCTCGGATAAAATATCCAAAAGCTCCTCCGCCCTTTCTCTTTTACACTCCTCAAGCCCAAATAAAAAGTTATAAAAAGCCCTAACCCCTTGCATTTCTTGTTCTTTTTCTTTCACGTCTTGAAGAAATATAAGAAGTGCGGTTAAAAGTGGATAGGATATGGCAAAGATTATGAAAAAACCTATGATAAGATCCTCTTTGTTATAGCTCAGTCTCATAGCCACCCCTTCTTTCTCACCCAGTATATAAGCGATAGAGTTATAGCCACCATAAGGAGTAAAGAGTAAGGATAGCCATACTTCCAATGTAGCTCCGGCATATGTTCAAAGTTCATACCAAAGATACTTGCAATGAGCGTTGCAGGCAGGAATATGGTGGCAAGCACTGTAAAAACCTTTACCGCTTCGTTTTGCTTTATGGATATAAGTCCCAAAAGAGAGTTTTGTATGCTATCCAACTTATCCATGTAGAAACTCGTGTAGTCAAGAAGTGTATGCAGGTCATCAAGAGCTATCTTTATATCTCTTTTTGTTTGGGCGTTTATCTTTGGACTTTTCACGAAGTGGCTTAGAATTCTGAGCTTTTCGTTTATAGTTTCCCTTATGGTTATATTAAGCTCATCGTAGTAAGATATCTCCCTTATTATTTCCTCAGATTGCTCCACAAAGACCTCCTTTCTAAGGTTTCTTATGCGTCTTCCCAGTATCTCAAGCCTATCACCAAGCCTGTCAACTTCTATATTCACTATCTGAGAAAATATAGCTTCTGGGAACTGAAAGCTTATAGGGTTTTGCTCCATCCTCTTTATGAAAATTAGCATGCTTGGTATGTCCCTGTATCGTATACTTACCATGTATCTTCCCTTTATGAAAAAAAGCACAGGCTCAACGCTTATGTCTTCCTTCTGTTGTATTACAAAGGACAGGTTCATGTATATGGCTTCGCCCTCTTCCTTGTATTTACTGCTTATTTCAATGTCTCCAAAGATCTCCCTTGGTGGCATGTGAAATCCTACCGCACTTCTAAGCCAGTCAATCTCCGCATCGCTTGGCTTTTCCACATCAAGCCAGACTACAGACTCTTTTTTTATATCCCCAAACTGGTCAAGCCCGAACTTTTTAAAGACACCTCCGTAGCTGGCGTAAACATGGATCATCAAAGATATTTTACTCAGAAACAAGGTCTTTTATAAGCTCTTGCTTTACCTCCTCTGGCATAAGGGTCATTGCTCCGTAGTTGGGGTGGTTTATCTCAACCCTAACAGTTTCTCTTCTAAAATCCTCCACTTGTTGTTCTGTGAACCTTACTTTTAAAAAATGCACAACCGCAGCCTTTCCGTATTCGTAGTCTTCCTTGCTTTTTTCATCTGCAATAGCTCTTATAGTGTGTTTATTTCCTATGTGAAAGTATAGGTGGTCATGTATGCCAACGAGCTGTGGGAGAAGTTTTTTCCTCTCACTGGCTTCAGGTATTTCTATAAACATGGTAATGGACAGCTCGTTTTTATCGGGTATAAGGTCGTTGTAGACGTCCATCTCCTGTTGAATTTCTTCTTCCCTAACCATCCTTTCTGCCCTTATCATTTCCTGAATTTGAAACCAAACGGTTTCTCTGTTTTCAAAAACAAGGTGCACCCATGGTTCTATAAAAAGCCTTCTGTTTTTCTTTAGCTGGATAATTTTCTGAACCTTTTGCGGACGAACCTTTTCATATTCGTAGATGTTGAGGATTTCATCTCTAGTTATCTTTTTCATGACACGCCTCCTTTGCTTGTTTCCTTTTATTATATGCAAATAGTTCTCATTTGTCAAGAGGTAGTAAGAACCTCATGCAGGGCTTGTAGAAAGGCATCGTTTTCTTCTCTCTCCCCTATACTTACCCTGAGACAGTTTGCTACCATGTAAGAAAAGTTCCTAACAAGCACGCCCTTTTGCAGAAGTCTTTTATGAAGCTCATCTCCAGAAAGATGGAGGCTTTTAAAAAAGATAAAGTTTGCCTCTGATGGGTAGACCCTTATACCTTCCATTTTAAGCATTTCTTTGTAGACCCTTTGCCTTTCTGAAACCACCCTCTCAACAGCTTCTTCTATTATGTGATAAAAATCCCTAAGCATTAGAATGGCTATAATCTGAGAGGGGTATGTTATGTTAAAGGGAAGCCTTATCTTGTTTATTTCTTTAACAACCTCTTGATTGCCTATTAGAATGCCCACCCTAAGACCAGCCATACCTATTTTTGAAAGAGTTCTAAGCACTACCGTGTCTGTTCTCTCAAGTGCTTCTCTGAGAAAGGTCTTTTTAGAGTAGTGGTAATATGCCTCGTCAATTATGGTAAACACCCCTTCGTCTCTTATAGCTCTGATACTATTTTCCCTAAAGCAGTTTCCTGTAGGGTTATTTGGATAGGCAAAGTAGGCAAGGGCTGGTCTCTTATCTCTTATTAGCTCAAGGCTTTTATGTAAGTCTATGTCAAACTCATCATTTAGGCTAACTTCCACCTTTTCTCTGCCAAGAACCTGGGCGGATATACCATACATGGAAAAGGTAGGGACAGGGTAGAAAACACCACTGTGAAACTCACCTATTCCTATAGAGAGGTAGTATATAAGTTCGTCTGAGCCGTTGCCTAAGACTATGTTCTCTGGGCTTACGCCAAAGCGATAGGCTATAACCTCTTTTAGCTCTTTTGCCTGTGGGTCTGGGTATCTATTAAAGGGTATTCGGGAAACTTCTTCTCCTATGTGTTTTTTTATCTCCTCTGGAATCTGGAGGGAAAGCTCATTGGAGGAGAGCCTAACCCTTGCCCCTGTAGTTTCTGTTTTGTAGGGGGCAAGGGCTTTTATTCTTTTACTTATCATTATTGTTCTTGAGGCTGCTCTTCCTCCTCTTCCTCTTCAGACTTTCCAAGATACAGCTCAAGCTCTGCGACAGTGGACTCCATTAGCTTGTCCTCAAGGATGCCTTTTATGAGCCTATTGAGCCTTCTTTCGTCTCCCATGGCTATTCCATTGAGGACATAATAGAGCCTCTTGGGCAGGGAAAGGACTACCCTTTTATACCTTGCTCCGCCTTTTTTCTTGGGTTTTCTTGCCATTTTACTCCTCCTTTTTGAAGTTTTCCTGATTTAGAATTATAGCATGAATTTCTTTTTTTTGTTCCTTATCGTATTGATTTCAATCATGCAAGCCCAAGAAAGCGTGGAAAACCTTGCGGACAACTACCGAGTTATATTTATACCAGAAGAGCACACGAGCAGAGAAGACCACGATTTCCAGTTAAGCATTATAAAGCTCCTAAGCTCAAAAAACTACAACTTGATAATAGCAATGGAGATGTTTCAACAGCCTTTTCAGGACTATCTTGACCAGTACGTATTCTGTCAGATAAGTGAAGAAGAGATGTTAGAAAGAAGTGATTATAGAAGAAGGTGGGGCTTTGATCCAAGCCTTTATAGAGATATATGGAGGTTTGCCAAAGAAAAGAGGATAAGGATAGTAGCCATAAACATATCCTCAGAGCTTCTGCAAAAGATAAGAAACGAGGGGCTCGAAAGTGTTAAAGACGAAAGCTTGCCCTCTCCTTTAATACCACAGACAGAGAGAGAAATAAGAGAGTTAAAAGAAGTTCTTAAAAGCCATCCCAAGGTGGATGAGAACAGGTTCTTTGAGGTACAAAATGCATGGGATAATGGTATGGCATTAGCTATAGCAAAGCTCTTAGAGAAATATCCTAACCACAAAATAGTGGTGCTTGTGGGTAGAGGACATGCTCAGGACTATGAGAGCGGAATTCCAAGAAGGCTTCGCATACTTAAACCGGACACCTCTATTAAAATCCTAAAAAGAGAGGAATTTCATAGGGGTTTTCTGTTTTCTATAGACTTTTCTAAGGAAAGCTCATCCGCAAGCTCTATAAAAGAGCCAAACTGCATACCATGAGATATGCGAGTTATCTTAAGGGTAGGAAATTGCTTTTTTATGAGTTTTGCAAGGTAGTTGGCAGTTGCCTCACCCTCTAAGTTTGGGTTCGTTGCAAGGATTACTTCTTTTGGTCTATAGCTTTCTATCCTTTCCATAAGGCTGTCTATGTTAAGGTCTTTTGGTGAAATACCTTCAAGGGGTGCTATTCTACCACCCAGAACATGGTAAACTCCAGAGTATCTCTCTAACTTCTCAATGGCAAAGGCATCTTTAGATTCTTCCACAACACATATAAATTTTTTGCTCCTTTTTGGATTTGAGCATATTTTGCATATGTCTTGGTCTGTATAAAGACCGCACTCCTTGCATGGTTTTATTTTTTCCACCACAGAATTTAGAGCCTCAATTACTTCAAGCCTTTTCTCCAGAGGCAGTTTAAGAAGGTTATACAGAAATCTCCCTGCAGACCTTTCTCCATAGGTAGGTATTTGAGTGAGTTTCTCAAGAGCCAGCTTAAGTGGCACTGGTAGGTTTTCCTCGTAAGACATGAGAAGATTTTATAATAAAAGTTATGAAAGAACTCATCATATTAGGTGGAGGACCTGCAGGCATATCCGCCAGCATATACGCCCAGAGAAAGAGGATGGACTTTTTGCTTATAACTAAGGACGTAGGTGGTCAGATAATAAAGGCTGGCGAGATAGAAAACTATCTGGGATACGCAACGGTGGATGGGATTATGTTTGTGCAGAGGATGATGGAGCAGATGGATAGGCTTGGGGTTAAACCAGTTTTGGATGAGGTGGTAAGAATAGAAAGGTGGAAAGAAGGCTTCCTCCTTAGCAGCTTCTCTGGAAAAGAGTATTCATCAAAAACGCTTCTTTTTTGCACTGGTGCTGAGCACAGAAAGCTGGACGTGCCTGGGGAGAGGGAATACACGGGAAGGGGTGTATCTTATTGTTATACCTGTGATGCACCCTTCTTTAGGGATGTGGATGTGCTTGTGGTAGGTGGTGGAAACTCGGGCTTTGAGGCAGTAGACCAGCTTACAAACTATGCAAAGAAAATTTATCTGATGGAGTTAGGAAACCATTTTAAGGCGGATGAAGTCCTTAAAGAAAAGGTTCTTTCAAGTCCAAAGGTTGTTCCTCTACTCAGACACAGAGTTTTGGAAATAAGAGGCGATGAAAGAAATGTAAGAAGTGTGGTGGTGGAGGATCTGCAAAAGGAAAAGGTCTATGAGCTTGACGTAGAGGGTATCTTTGTAGAGGTGGGGCTAAAGCCCAATTCTGAGTTAGCGAAGTCTTTGGGAGTTTTAACCACACAGAGGGGAGAGATAATAATAGATTGCAACAACAGAACTTCAGAGCGAGGCATATATGCTGCTGGAGATTGCACCAATGTCTTTGCAAAGCAAATAATAACCGCAGCAGGAGATGGTGCAAAGGCTCTCCTTTCCATATACCATGACCTCACCTACGGCGTCCATTCATGGATATAGCCAACCTCATAGATGATTCCATAGTTAAGCCTAATCGTCTTTAGTTCCAACATGCTTGTCCTACCAAGTTAAAGGCTGTCAGGGATTACTTTCTACCTAACTATTCTCCTGTTTGTTTATGTAATAAAAGCATCTCTTAGCATGGAGGCACTGTTTCAGAATTTCTGTAAATTCTGCCATACTTGATAACATACCCTCAAAAAGAATTATTAGCTGGGACTATATCCTCTTGCTCATTCAACTCCTAACACCTTACAATGGCTTGAGCCATCAGGTCTTTGAGTAGCCCACTGAACTCCCTGCGGTATTGTTCTACTTTCTCCTCGCTTGGCTGTTTCGTGTTAACACCTCCTTACTTTATTTTTACATAGTGGATGAAACACTCCCAAGGATTACAACCCAGAAGAGTTAACTTTCAGTGTAATGGAAGGTGGGTAGGCTAACTCCGCTCCCTGCGTGGAAGGTT